>DASSOY010000069.1 GCA_035700025.1 Bacillales bacterium
CATCGGCCGTTTTGCCGACGCCTTCGGCATCGGGCCGACGATGACCGCCGTTTCTTTCCTGCCGCTGCTCGGCATCTTCGCCTTGTTTTTGCCAAAAGAAGAAGATTTCAGCTGACACAACGGATCGATCGAGGCGGAATGTATAATCATTACAATAATTTTGCTGTGATTTATCGAATTCAATCGAAAACTTCGAATGTTCAGTTGGTAGAATTCTCGTTCCGCTTTTCTGCAGTAATCACTTTGCATGAATTCCTTTCGATGATGCGATGGCCAACGGTAATACGCTTTGTAGCCACTTCCGCATCGTTGATTTTTTCAATAAGCGCATCCATAGCGCCATACCCAAGTTCAAAGATATGAATACAAACCGAAGTCAAAGATGGAGTGGAGATTTCCGACAACAGAACATTATTGAAACTGATAATGGATAACGCGTCCGGAACTTCAATGTTCATCTCATCCAACGCGTTTAAAATGCCGAGCGCCATCAGATCGTCGCTGACTACTAGCCCGGTAGGAGGGGCATCCACGCTCATCAATTCTTTGATCGCTTCGCTTCCGCCTTCTTTGAGAAACTCCTCATGCACGATGTAATCTTTGCGCAACGCAAGTCCAGCTTCGCGAATCGCTGTTTTATAACCGTTCAAGCGGTCCACAGTGACAACGAGATCGAGATTTCCTCCTACGAAACCGATACGACGGTGGTTACGCTCAATTAAATATTCCGCAGCTTCTTTTGCCGCCTTGAAATTATCGTTATCAATGTGCGTGATCCTATCCACATCTCGGAATGGTTTACCAATAACTACGAAAGGAAGTGTCTGATTTTGTAATAAGTCAATAATTTGATCGTTGATCCTGGAGTAAAGCAGTACAACTCCGTCGACTCTTCCACCGTAAACCATGTCAGCGACACCTTCGTAAATTTCCTCTTCATCACTGCCGGTGGTTAAATATAGACCGTATCGATTTTCATGCGCCTTCGCGCTAATGCCACGAATGACCTCGGGAAAGAACGGATTTTGCATCGCTTTGTCTCCCGAACTTGGAAGAACGATCCCGATTGTTTGCGTACTCCGGTTGACAAGGCTTCTTGCGTTAAAATTTGGATGATAGCCGAGCTCCTGCATAACTTCTTTTACTTTGTCTTTCGTAATTTGGCTGATTCGAGGATGATTGGCAATGACACGGGATACGGTGGACGGTGCAACATTGGCCCGTTTTGCGACATCTCTTATCGTTACAGGCATCGTCCCCCCTCCTTATCTCAATGTTCAATTTCGATTTCTACTAGTGTGGAACCGTTTCTATTACTTATTATAACGTTATCTTGCAATTTCCTGTTATTGAACCATACTTGGGTAAAGGATTTCATACCATGAACGACATAGAGCGTCTTTTTCCAATCAGGTTTAAAGGATCCCATATCATCGGTGAAAATGGAAAGCGATTCCCCCTGAATTTCACAGCCCACTTCCCTAGTAAAAGTGTCTCCGGAGTTATAACCAAACGTTTCCCCGTCATCGTCATAAATGGTTCCTCCAAAAGATTCTTTATCTGCGTACAAATGGATTGTAAGTTGATTGAAAGAATCCTTGGTCGAAAGTCTTTCCTCACCAAGAGGCAATACAGTACCGGCTTTAACGAAAATCGGAATCCGATCCAAGGAGGCATTAGCCAAAACATAACGTCCCCCGTCTAATCGCTCGTCGGACCAATAGTCGTACCACGTTCCTTTTGGCAAATAAACAGCTCGATGCGTGGTGCCAGGTGCTGTGATCGGCGCAATCAACACGTTTGCTCCAATCAAAAATTGATCGGACAGCTGATACGTTTCCCGGTCATTCGGAAATTCCATAAACAGTGGACGTATCACCGGTGCACCAGTCTCGTGTGCTTCTTTGAACAAACCATAAATATAGGGTAGCCATCGGTAGCGTAATCGAATATATTTTTTGATGATTGATTCGTATGGTTCACCGAAAGCCCATGGTTCTTGCCTCGCAAAATCAAGTGCGCTGTGATTCCTGAAATAGGGCAGGAACGCTCCTACCTGTGTCCAGCGTGTCAGTAATTCCCCTGAACAATCGTGGGCAAACCCTCCGACATCGGACCCGCAAAAGGCTACGCCGGAGAGTCCGAGGTTTATGCACATCGGCAATGTCATCGCCAAATGCTCCCAAAAACTACGATTATCCCCTGTCCAAATTGCACCATAACGCTGGATCCCCGCATAACCAGCCCTTGTCAGGATGAACGGCCGCTTACCGCCTAACAATTTTTTCATACCCTCATAAGTTGATTGTTCCATCAACATCCCATAAACATTATGCAGTTCGCGATGCGTTTTTGGATGTCCGTCATTTTCGTGTACAACCTCTAAATCCATGGTTTTCGTTTCATTGAAGACGGCCGGCTCGTTCATGTCGTTCCAGATTCCTTCGATACCAAGGTTTGTATAAAACTGATGCTTTTCCCCCCACCAATTCCGTGTCATTAATTTAGTAAAATCGGGAAAAACGCTGTTCCCCGGCCAAACTTCTCCGTAAAACAACTGTCCATCCTGATATGTGCAAAACAGGTCTTTGTCGCAACCTTCCTTATACACATCGTCATAATCAGCAGCTTTAATTCCGGTGTCGACGATTGGGACGACCTGTATTCCCCGTGCTTTTAAATCGCCGATGAGCCGTGCCGGATCGGGAAAACGTTCGTCGTCAAACGTAAAGTTTCGATAGCTGTCCATATAATGAATGTCCAAATGTACCGCATCAAGGGGAATTTGTTTGTCGTGAAATAGATCGACGAGGATGCGTACTTCCTGCTCTGATCCGTAGCTGTACCGGGACTGGTGGTAACCAAGTGACCATTTGGGCGGCATTGGCATACGCCCCGTTAACACTGTATATTGCTCCAATACGTGTTTTGGCGACGGGCCAGCAAGCACATAATAATCCAATTGTCCGCCTGCTGCAGAAAATGAGTACGTGTCGCGAGACGACTGGAAATCGAACGTTGATTTATACGTGTTGTCTAAAAACATCCCGTGAGTCCTTCCCTCGCTCAAAACAATGAAAAACGGTATCGAAACATATAGTTCCTTTGTTTCCGGGTTATGCGGGGCATATACGTCTGTGTTCCACATCGACAGTTTTTCTCCTTTTTTGTCAAGAAACCCGGTTTTTTCGCCGAAACCGTAAAAATGATCGGTGTTTTCCATTTTTTTATGTCCGAAGACCCGTCCTTTTTCATCGTGAGCCATGCCTTTTTCACCTTCATCTGTAAGCGTCCTTCCTTCCTTATCGTAGACAGAAATGCGCATCGGTGATTTGACAATCCGAATGAACAATTGCTTCGTTTTCAAAGTCAACTGGTCTCCGGACTCTTCATAACTTACCTCCACATCTTCAGCACTTTTTACTAGTGCGGCACTCGTTTCAAAAGAGGGTTCAACTTGAGGATTCATAATGATGCGCAAAATATCTTCTCTGTAAAAGCGAAGGGCGACGTGCCCCTTTTCGCACACGACTTTCAAAATATTTTTTGACCACACGTGTTGCTGAACCGATCCGATGTCGGTGAGCGAAACTGTCTCGGACGGATGGCTATGGTCCGGATGAATAGCGAAACTTGTGTCTTCCATGGTAACCTCCTGCACCTATCATTGGTTGTTCTTGCTCTTTGTCAGCCTTTCGTCCCTCCGGCAGTCAATCCTTGCAAAAGATATCGCTGTAAGAACAAGAAAACAACGGCGATCGGAAGAGCAACAAGGATTGCGCCAGCCGCAAAACGAGTAAAGTTGTTCGCGAACTGATCGTTGATAAAATTAAACAGACCCACCGCGAGCGTATATTTTTCGGGATCTTTCAAAACGATGTTTGGAAGCAAAAAGTCGAACAGCGGGGTCATGAAATTGAATAGGGCGACAACCGCCAAAATCGGTTTTGCCAACGGAAGCATGATTCGCACGAATACTTTCATATGCCCGGCTCCATCGATTCTTGCCGCTTCGTCCAGTTCGCGGGGAATCGTGTCAAAATACCCTTTTACAAGCCAAGCATTAAAAGGAATTTGTCCCCCAATGTATATAAGAATCAAGCCAGTTAATGTATTTAAAAGCCCTACCAGGTTTAATAAAATGTAAAATGCGACCATTGCCATCAAGGCTGGAAACATTTGTAACAACAAAAAAGCATACAGTCCGTATTTCCGACCGACGAATCGGTATCGAGAGAAAGCATAGGCGACGAATGACGTGATGACTACGGAAAAAAACGAAGTGAAAAAGGCGACAATCAACGAATTTTTGTACCAAATTACGTAATCGCTGTCTGGACTTTCAAATAACCATTTGTAATGTTCCCATGAAATCTCGTTCGGAATGATTGATGACGAATAGAGACTTTGACCAGGATTCAGCGACATGCCAACGGTCCATAACAAAGGATAGACAATCACGACGAAGACACCAGCCAAAATCAAATAAATGCCTGCAACTTCAAGGTTGGATTTCAACTTTCGGCTCATTAAATGTTCCCCTCCTCTTTAAAGGAACGTGTTCTCCGGAACTGAAAAAAGGCAAAAACAGATACGATCAGACCAAGAATGATTGAAATTGCCGCTGCCATGCTGTAATTATGTGTATCGAACGTTAATTTGTACACCCAGGAAATCAAAATATCTGTTCCGCCTGCACTCTGTCCCATAACCGGCGGACCACCCTCATTGAATAAATAAATGATGTTGAAGTTATTAAAATTTCCTGCATACTGCATGATCAATAAAGGTGCCGTCGCGTACATCAAATGGGGAAACGTAATGAAACGGAATTTCTGCCATCGTGTCCCCCCGTCCACATCGGCCGCTTCATACCAATCTTCCGAAATGCTTTGCAATACCCCGGTAAACAACGCAAATACAAACGGAAAACCGAGCCACGTTTGTATGGCGATCAGCGCGATTTTTGCATAAAACGGATCATTCAACCAAGGAAGACCATCACCACCAAACAACGGAATGATGATATTGCGGTTAATCGCACCGAATTCGTCGTTAAATAACGCTGCGAAAATCAAGATCGATACAAAAGCAGGAACCGCCCAAGGCAAGATCAAGATCGTTCGAATAAACCGTTTGAATTTCACCCGTTTGTCGTTTACAAGCACGGCAAGAAACATGCCCACACCAATTTGCAGGCTTGTCGCCGCAAATGTCCAGACAACCGTCCAGGAGAATACGCTGATGAACGTGTTTTTCCAGATTGGCACCGTCGCCAATTGTACGAAATTCTTCAGTCCGACCCAATCCAGCAAATGGCGGGGCGGTGAATTATACAACGTATAATTCGTGAAAGCGAGAAGCAGCATGAACAACAATGGAAAAATGACAACAAAGATTAATAAAAACAAGCCCGGGAACGTCATTAAGTAAGGAAAACTTTTATCATATCCCGATGTAATGGATTCTTTCATACCCGGAACATGCCAACCTTGTTGGATCCATTTCGCCTGCCGATAGGCATCGAGAACGTTAAATACATATACCGTTATTGCTAATGCAAGTAATATGAGCGACAAAATGCCGTAAACCAATAGAAAAATTGAATTATCAACGCCAGGTATCGTTCCGAGCGTGCGAATACCCCATAATCCAAGATTGATGAACTTACCAAACGTAATGAAAAAAGCTGCTTCTAGTAGAATGAAAACCGTTCCTTTGATGTATCGACGATTATATAGTTGCCCTAATCCGGAAAAAATGAGCGACAAAATCAAGGCAAGCATCGGTTTGTGCCGGTTTTCTTTTCTCGGTTCAAGATTATCCTTGTTTAAGTTTGCTTGTTTTGCTGCCTCCTCCGTCTGCACGGACATTGTTTTTCCCTCCTTATCGTTTTGAAAAAGCTGGGATGGAGTTAAAAACCTCCATCCCGAATCGACTTATTGTCCGCTCGCCTGAATCTTTTGTTTAATTTGCTGGACCGCTTGATCCAACACTTTTTCGACATCTTTTCCTTGCGCTAAGAATTTCATCGCATCATTCATCGGTCCCCAAACTTGCGACATTTCCGGCACGTTCGGCATAGGCACACCGTATTTTATTTGTTCGGTAAAGCCTTTGTAGATCGGTTTATCCAAGCTATCCAATACTTTTGGACGAGGCGGCATTTCACCAGCGATGGCAAAGTACGTTTCTGCGCTTTCGTCGTTCGTAATGAATTTCGCCAAATCCGCTGCCCATTTCGGATGTTTCGAATAATAAGAAACAAGCCATCCTTTGACACCTACGAACGAATGCGCAGTCTCTCCGTTGATTTTCGGTAGTTGTGCACTTCCCAATTGATCACCAAGCGCCTCAGAATACGAAGGGATGTTCCATGGACCACTGATTACCATACCCACTTTGCCTTCTGTAAACAAACCATTTAGGACATCGCCGGTTACAGAGACGGGAATCAATCCTTCGGTGAAATATTTCTGGTATTGTTTCCCTCCCGCGACAGCTCCTTCGTTATTCAATCCAATATCGGACGTATCATAACTTCCGGGTTCGCCGCCAAAGATGTATCCGCCGTGATTTTTAAAGAAAATGTAGTTGTAGTAAAAGTTTTCTTCCATCAAGAAGCCGTATTTATCTTGGTCGGGATGCGTTAACGGTTTCGCAGCCGCAAATAAGTCCTCAAAGGTTTCCGGTACTGTCGGTATGAGTTTCTTGTTGTAATAGAGCGCGTAAGTTTCGATAACAGCAGGGGCGGCGTAAACTGCACCGTCGAATGAAAACGCCTGAACGGCTGCTTTGCTGTATCCGCTTAATTCGTCCTTCGAAAAATCAATCGGTTTCACTAATCCTTGAGCGACTAAGTCTCCTAAACGGTCATGCGGCTGATAGATTAAATCCGCGCCATTTCCGGCAGGACCTGCAAGCGCTAGTTTCTTTTGCTGATCCAGCATCGATACCTTTTCAACTTTCACTTTGATACCCGTTTTTTCGGTATACCTTTGCGTAATTTTTTTCAAAGCTTCAATTTGTTCCTCGGCATCGTTAGCCCACATAATTAGTTTGTCAGGCTTCTCAGGCATTGCGGAGCTGTCGTCTCCGTTATTTTGCGAGGATTGATCCGATTTGCTTTCGTTTCCTCCTGTTTTCCCTGCCTGTTCAATATTGCGTTGCGGTGCACAAGCGGCAAGCGCAATCAATAAACACACCATGAAAATGAAACCAAACACCTTTTTTCTCCTCAACATCATCTTCCTCCCTCAATCAATTTATGCAAACGGTTGCACTAATTTGCGCAATCGTTTGCATTGAATTATAATCTCCATTATACTAATAAAAAGTTTTTGTGCAACCGTTTTCGCAAAAATAACTGAATTTTTCAATACTGTTGACGGCATCTTTGGATTTCGTCAACCCATGAAAAGGAGTGTAACAATGCAAAAAGAAGTCATTAATCATCGTCCGAAAAACCACTTTGCTTATGCGTACGATCATGAAACACTACATATTAGACTACGCACAAAAAAGAATGACGTAAAACGAGTTTCATTGATTCACGGCGACCCGTATCATTGGAAAGGAGGATCTTGGCAAAAATCACAAAAATCGATGAAGCTTGATGGATCGGACGATTTGTATGATTACTGGTTTGTCGAGATTACTCCTCCTTATCGAAGATTAAGATACGGTTTCGAGGTTTCCGATCAAAACGAAAGTCTCGTCTATACTGAAAAAGGATTTTATGACCTGCCTCCGTTAGACACCGATGATTATTTTTGCTTTCCTTATTTGAACTCGATCGACGTCTTTCACGCTCCTGATTGGGTAAAAGACACCGTATGGTATCAAATTTTCCCAGAGCGTTTCGCCAACGGTGATTCCAAAAACGACCCCGAAAACGTGTTACCGTGGGGCAGCGCAGAACCAACCGCGACTAATTTTTTCGGCGGCGACCTTCAGGGCGTAATTGATCATCTCGATGACCTCATCGATCTTGGCATCAATGGCATTTATTTAACACCGATTTTCAAGGCTTATTCTAACCATAAGTATGACACGATTGATTATATGGAAATCGATTCGCAATTCGGAGATAAAGCGATTTTCCGACAACTTGTGGACCTTTGTCATGAAAAAGGAATTCGCGTCATGCTGGATGCTGTCTTTAATCATAGCGGCTTTTACTTCCCACCGTTTCAAGATGTTTTAAAGAAAGGGCGCTGTTCGAGTTACAAAGATTGGTTTCATCTGCAAGCATTCCCAGTCGATCCCGATAAGCCTAACTACGACACATTTGCTTTTACTGGTCAAATGCCTAAACTAAACACCGAAAACCCGGAAGTTCGAAACTACTTGCTTGACGTTGCAGCCTATTGGATCAAGGAATTCGACATTGATGGATGGCGCCTTGATGTCGCTAATGAAGTGGATCATCATTTTTGGCGAGAATTTCGTCGAGTGGTGAAACAGATTAAACCGGAAGTGTACGTACTCGGTGAAATTTGGCACGACGCGATGCCTTGGTTGCAAGGCGACCAATTTGACGCCGTTATGAACTATCCTTTTACAACGCTTACTCTTGATTTTTTTGCCCAAGCAAAGATTGACGCGGAACAGTTTGCAAACGGTATCACGCATGGTTTCAACCAATACCCGAAAAATGTAAACGAAGGGATGTTCAATTTGCTCGGGAGCCACGATACACCGCGAGTAATGACCATTTGTGAGGGAGATGAAAGAAAAGCAAAATTGCTTTATTTGTTCCAGCTTTCATATCTAGGAACGCCGTGTATATACTATGGTGATGAACTAGCGATGGAAGGAGAAAGCGATCCCGGATGCCGTGCCTGCATGCCTTGGGATGAAAATGAACGAGCCAACGAATTTCGTACATTCATCAAAAGATTGATACGCTTGCGTAAGGACGAACCGGCATTCGGCAACCGAGGCGAATTTCACTTTCTAAATTTAGATGACGACCCCGGACTTTGTATTTATAAAAAAACGTATAAATCCGATGCCATCGTTTTCATCCTGAATCGGAACAATCATCCGACACAATTTGATTTGTCCGCATTGGGGAAAGAAACCATTATCGAACTTTGGACGAACCAACCGCTTTTACCGCACAAAAAACGCGTTCGGATCACCCCTTACGGATTTCTAATACTAAAATTTTGACAACAAAGGCGTCCTTTCGGACGCCTTTGTTGTCAGCTCGCGACGATGTTGACGAGTTTGCCGGGCACAACGATGACTTTGCGCACCGTTTTGCCTGACACTTGTTTTTTGATCGTCTCGTCGGTGAGAGCTTTTAGTTCCATTTCGTCTTTCGGCAGGTCTTTCGGAATCGTCAATTTCGAACGAACTTTGCCGTTGATTTGCACGACAATTTCCACTTCGTCCTCCGTCAACTTCGATTCGTCATATGCCGGCCACGAAGCATAAGTGATCGTTTCTTCATGGCCGAGCTTTTCCCAAAGCTCTTCCGCAATGTGCGGGGCAACCGGCGACAGCAGCTTGACAAAGCCTTCGACCATGGCTTTCGGCAAGCTTTCCTGTTTGTACGCTTCATTGACGAACACCATCATTTGGGAGATGGCCGTGTTGAAGCGAAGCGCTTCGTAATCTTCGGTCACCTTTTTCACGGTTTGGTGGTAAATTCGCTCCATTGCTGGATCCGGCTTGCCGTCGATCACTTTCGGATCGACGGTATCGTCGTTTTGAACGATCAAGCGCCAGACGCGATCCAAGAAACGGCGTGCGCCTTCCAATCCCGTTTCCGACCAGGCGATCGCCGCTTCGAGCGGTCCCATGAACATTTCATACAGACGAAGCGTATCGGCTCCATGCGATTCGACGATTTCGTCGGGATTGATGACGTTCCCTTTCGATTTGCTCATCTTTTCGTTGCCTTCGCCGAGAATCATCCCTGGATTGCTCAACCGTTGAAACGGTTCTTTCGTCGGCACGACGCCGATATCGTACAACACTTTATGCCAGAATCGCGCATAAAGCAAATGCAACACCGCGTGCTCGGATCCGCCGATGTACAAATCGACCGGCAGCCAATGTTTCAATTTTTCCGGATCGGCCAATTGTTCCGGATTCCGCGGATCGATATAGCGCAAGTAGTACCAGCAGCTTCCGGCCCACTGCGGCATCGTATTCGTTTCCCGACGCGCTTTCATTCCTGTTTCCGGATCGACCGTATTCACCCAATCTTCGATGTTGGCGAGCGGCGACTCGCCCGTGCCGGACGGCTTGATTTCGCTCGTAATCGGCAAGGTAAGCGGCAGCTGGTCTTCGGGAACCGGCTTCATCGTTCCGTCTTCCAAATGGAGAATCGGAATCGGCTCGCCCCAGTATCGCTGCCGGCTGAACAACCAGTCGCGCAACCGGTAAGTGACTTTTCTTTCCCCTTTGCCTTCGGCTTCGAGCCAATCGATCATTCGCTCGATCGCGGCGGCTTTGTTCAACCCGTTCAAGAAATCGGAGTTGACGATCGTGCCGTCCTCGACGTATGGGGATTTCTCCACATTTCCGCCGGAGACGACCTCGCGAATCGGCAAATCGAAGGTTTTCGCGAACTCCCAGTCACGTTCGTCATGCGCAGGTACCGCCATAATGGCACCCGTTCCATAAGACATCAACACGTAATCCGCGATCCAAACCGGAACTTTTTCGCCATTCACAGGATTCACCGCAAACGCGCCGGTGAACACACCGGTTTTTTCTTTGGCAAGATCGGTTCGTTCCAAATCGCTCTTCGCTTGCACATCTTTCCGGTACGCTTGTACCGCGTTTTTTTGATCGGCCGTTGTGATCGCATCGATGAGCGGGTGCTCAGGAGAAAGCACCATGTAAGTTGCTCCGAACAACGTATCCGGTCTCGTCGAGAAAACGGTGACCGATGCGTCGTGTCCATCGATTTCAAAGCGGATTTCCGCTCCTTCGGAACGGCCGATCCAGTTTCTCTGCATCTCTTTAATGTTTTCCGGCCAGTCCACTTCATCAAGATCTTCCAGCAAGCGATTGGCGTAGGCGGTTATTTTCAGCATCCATTGCTTCATCGGTTTGCGTACGACCGGAAAGCCGCCGCGTTCGCTTTTGCCGTCGATGACTTCTTCATTGGCGAGCACCGTGCCGAGTTCCGGACACCAATTGACGGGAACTTCGTCCATGTAGGCGAGTCCTTTTTCGTAAAGCTTCAAGAAAATCCATTGTGTCCACTTGTAATACTCCGGATGTGTCGTGGAGATTTCACGGCTCCAATCGTAGGAAAACCCGAGCGACTTCAGCTGCCTGCGAAAGTTGTCAATGTTTTTCTTTGTAAACTCGCGAGGATCGTTCCCGGTTTGCAATGCGTATTGCTCCGCGGGCAAGCCGAACGCATCCCAGCCCATCGGATGAAGCACGTTATACCCTTGCATCCGTTTCATGCGCGAAATGATATCCGTCGCCGTGTACCCTTCCGGATGTCCAACGTGCAATCCCGCTCCCGATGGGTACGGATACATGTCCAACGCGTAAAACTTCGGTTTGTCTGCGTTTTCTACCGTCCGGAACGTTGCTCTTTCTTCCCAATGCTGTTGCCACTTTTGTTCGATTTGCTTATGATCATAGGCCATCTCGGACCCCTCCTTTTTCGTTCCGCAATACAAGGATCGACAAGAAACATGAGAAAAACCCCCCGTCCCCGCTAAAAAAACGTCAGGGACGAGAGGTTGTCAATGATTTCAAACCCTCCCGCGGTACCACCCGCATTAGCGTGCGAAGCACGCTCACTCAACATTCCTTAACGCGGAAATGACGTCGGGCGCTACTGGCGTTCGCGCACGCAACTCCGAGGCGAGTTCGCGAAGAAAAAACGATGGCTTGCACCTTCCGCCACCTCTCTAAAGGTTTCCTCTTTCGCTACTGCTCCTCATCACGGTTCTTGTCGAATCGTTTGCTTTGTTTTGTATTGTATGCATATGTCAATCGTTTGTCAAGAAAACGGGAAATCAATGAGCAAGCGCCCGAATCAGTCCCGGAAGCCAATCTCTCAACTTTGTAAAAGGAAAACCGGCTTTGCTGGCTTTTTCGTTGGACATGACCCATGATTTAGGAATGCCGTACGGCGACGCATTCTTCTCCTCGCCTTCCGGCTGAACAACCGCCTTTTCACCCGTGGCGGTTTCAATCATCCCGAGCAATTCATCAAGCGAAATGGATCCGTTCGCGCAAGCGTTATACGGTCCATCGAGCCGCTCTTTGCCGATCCACTCCAAGAAGCGCGCCGCTTCTTCGGAAGAAATGAATACGAGCTCGGCTTGCCGGTTCGGCATGACGATCGGTTCCCGGTTTTTCACGCGGTCTACGTGAAATACAAGCCGCTCCGTGTAATCGTCTTCCCCCATGACAATCGGGAGCCGCACCGCGGCAACCGGAAACGGTGCCTGCTGCAGGAAGACTGCTTCGGCCAGCCGCTTGCCTTCGCCGTAATCAAACGCATTTCGGTCACCGGCGGCAATTTTATATGTATACGGATCGAAGGCTTCTTCATGCAAAACGCCGTTGCCAATATCGTAAACCGACATCGACGAAGTGTAGACGTAAAAGCGCGTATGTTCGGCAAAAACACGGCAAGCAATCGCCGCCTCATCGGGCGCAAAACAGATTTGGTCGTACACGATGTCCCATGGTTGACTGCCCACCCTTTCTTTCAAAACCGCCTCATCCGTACGATCGACCTGAACTCTGCGTACACGGTCCCCGAAAGGATCTTCGGTTTGCCCTCGCGTTGCAATTGTCACCTCGTCCCCGCTTTCAAGCAACCGCTCCACTAAGCGTTTGCCGAAAAAGCGCGTACCGCCAAGCACGAGAATTCTCATTGGATCATCCCTTCCCTTTATAAACTCGGTTTCATTCTTCGATACAGCCAGCCGTTCACGAAAAAGAACAATCCGGAACCGCCGCCGCGGCGAATGATTTTCTTCGCGAGCCGTCGAACATTTTTTTGCCGGCGCACTTTCTCGTCCGCCAAGTAAATCCCGAGCAGTCCGCGGTTGATCATGCGATGAAACTTCGAATCCGGCAAGGCCGAGATGCTTGCATCGGCTTGTTCGATGAAATGTCCGAGCCGCGTCATCATTTTTTCCCGGTTATCGTAATAAAAGCAAAAATTCAAGTCGCCGCCTTTGCGGTCTTCTTCTTGGTCGATGAAGTAATCGAGCAATATATGTAAGCCTTGCACCCAAGGAAAATAGCCGGCTTTTACGGCTTCCGTCGTTTCGTCGCTGAAAGACTTGTTGCTCGCATACGACACGAGGCAAAAAATCCCGAGCGTCGAACCCGCACATGCCGAAAATTCGTACCAGGACATGGTTGGGAGATTTTTTTTATGTGCATTGAACCACGATTTCAAACGCGGCACCCGTTCTTCGTGTGTTACGTGCTTATGCACTTGCAAGTCGCAATAATAGCCGGCCAGTTCACGCAAGGAAGGTGCGATTTTCTCATAATGGTTGATGGACTTCAGGCAGTTCTGGCAAGTTTCCACGAGCGCTTGCAAATAACCGCCGTCCTCCTGCTCCTCCCGGTGCCGGTAATAATTCACCGGTTCGATCCCCGGAGACAATGCATGAATCATCGACTCATGGAGGGCGCGAAAATCGTCGGGATCCATCGACGTGCTGCGGTCGCACAAATTATCCAAATAATCGCTGATCGTTTGGTAGGCGACGATAAACGGGATGACGCGTTTGCACTTTTCGCGTGCGAGCAGAGCGAGTATCGAACCGCCTTCACAATGAAACGTTTTCGTTTCAATGCTCATTAAAGCTTGCTTGCGAAGCTCCGGATCCGGGATTTTTTCAGCCAAACGTTTCCACCCGGCCAAATGCGAACGCACTTCAGGAAGCACGCGCCTGTATATGTTGTACATCATCGTCCATGGTTGGTTTGGAATGTTCAACCGTGGTCCTCCTTCATTAGCCGCGTTGAACCGCGTTGCCATGTTCTCAATCAACCGTCATTCGCCGAGGCAGCCTCAGCTGTCGAGAGCCGTCAACCGCTCTTCAAGAAAAGCGAGCGCCGCCTGAAAAACTTCCTCGCGTTCCGGTTCATTGAATAATTCGTGATACAGACCGTCCCACTCCTTATAGGCCCGGATTTGAATCGGGAGACGTTCGTACCATTCGAACACCTTGTCCCTGCTGACGATTTTGTCGTCGCCGGCTTGCAGGACGAGAAGCGGGACGTCGGGAAAATCGACTGTTTTTTCAAAAGCGAGCGTCATTGCGCGCTCCAATTCGTTGTACCAGCGAATCGAGACTTTTGTCAAAATGAGCGGATCTTTCTCGTCTTTACGCAATTGCTCGACGTTTCTCGTCGCCAGCGGATTACGGCCGTTGCGTTTGATCCGGACCAGCAATCCGGGCGCGACCGTGTTCATAGCTTTTGCAAAAGCTCTTAAATAAAATGCCGGCGGGAAAGTGAGTCCGAGACACGGCGAAGACAACAGGACGGCGGCCGGCTTTCTTGACGTTTCCATCAACGTGCGAATCACGATCAATCCGCCGAGGCTGTGCCCGAACAAGACGACCGGCAACCCGCTTTTTCCCGCTTCCGCCAACCATCCGTCCACCGTACGAATATACTCATCAAACGTTGCGATATGTCCCGGTGTTTCTGCATGTTCCCCATGGCCGGGAAGATCGCCGATCAGCACGTTAAAACGTTCCTTCCTGAACCGTTGAATGAGCCATTCGTAACGGCCGTGATGTTCTCCCGAACCGTGCACGAGCACGATTGTCGCCCGCGGCCGTTCCGTTTCCCAAATTTTCATGCGTGATCCGCTCCTCGTCTCCGGCGGCAAGCACCGGCGAATGCATGTTGTTCATTTATTTTACCAAATTAAAAATCCACCGTCACATGAGGTGACGGTGGACGCCTGCAAATCGTTAAAGGCCGGCTTGCTCCCGCAGCGCTTCCGCTTTGTCGGTCTTTTCCCACGGAAATTCGACGTCGAGACGGCCGAAATGCCCGTATGCGGCCGTATTTTTATAAATCGGGCGGCGCAGATCGAGCATTTTGATAATGCCGGCCGGACGCAAATCAAAGTTGTTGTTGACGAGCTTTTCCAATTTCGATTCCGCCACTTTGCCTGTCCCGAACGTGTCGACGGAGATCGATACCGGCTGTGAAACGCCGATCGCGTAAGCAATCTGTACTTCACATTTGTCTGCGAGACCGGCGGCGACGATGTTCTTCGCGGCATAACGCGCAGCATACGAAGCGGATCGGTCTACTTTCGTCGGATCTTTTCCGGAAAACGCCCCGCCTCCGTGACGGGCATATCCTCCGTATGTGTCGACAATGATCTTGCGTCCAGTCAACCCGGCGTCCCCTTGCGGCCCGCCGATGACAAACCGTCCCGTCGGGTTGATGAAATATTTCGTTTCCGCGTCAAGGAACTGTTCCGGCACGACTTCCTTGATGACGTGTTCTTTCATATCTTTTTGAATTTGCTCCAGCGCTACTTCCGGATGATGCTGTACCGAAATGACAATCGTGTCGACTCGTTTCGGTTTTCCGTCCGCTCCGTACTCGACGGTCACTTGCGTCTTGCCGTCAGGACGTACATAATCGACAATTTCCTGCTTCCTGACATCGCTTAACCGCTTCGACATCCGATGCGCGAGTGCGATCGGAAGCGGCATGAATTCAGGCGTTTCATTAACCGCAAAACCGAACATCAATCCTTGATCGCCCGCGCCGATCGCTTCAATTTCATTGTCGGTCATGCGCCCTTCTCTTTTCTCCAACGCTTCGCTGACCGCTTGCGCGATCTCCGGAGACTGTTCGTCGATCGACGTCAGCACGGAACATGTGTCGGCATCGAAACCGTATTTGGCACGCGTGTAGCCAATGTCTCTGATTGTCTCTCTGGCGATTTTTGAAATATCGACGTAGGTCGTCGTTGTAATCTCACCGGTTACGAGTACGAGCCCGGTATTGACGACAGTCTCACAAGCGACGCGCGCGTTCGGATCATCCTTTAAGATTTCGTCGAGGATTGCGTCCGAGATTTGATCGCATATTTTGTCCGGATGCCCTTCCGTTACCGATTCGGAAGTAAACAACCTCCGGTCTTTTGGCTGCGCCATGAAACCCCTCCCTGGAACTGCATACTTTAAAGAAAATGCTTCTATAATAACGATACGTTTCTTGAGCATGCGCCGTGCGTGCTGTTCATCACGGACGCCTCGGTTCGCCGGAACACGAAAATCCCGTCATTCCGACATCGTTCGTCCACATCACTGAACAAATGATACCGCAGCGGGAAAACGGTGTCAAACGTTTTGCGCCAATTATTCCGATCTGTTTACTACGAATATTTTTTCGTGTGAATATCGAGAACATGGAAGACTTCCGCCCATTTTTGCTGCAAAAAAATAATTAGTATAGACTATTTGAATTAATGTGTTATACTATTTAAAACACGACCTTCAGAAAGGGATGGTTTCGCGAAATGAGCACAATTTCTTTCGTCTCGAACCTTGAACAAACGTTGGAAAAAACGAATACGCACGTCAATCTTTCTGCCGCCGAATTGACTGAGAAAGCGATCGAGCGCGGCGAAGGTTACTTGACTTCGACGGGGGCTTTACGGGTGGTCACAGGCAAATACACGGGACGCTCCCCGAAGGATAAATACATTGTGAACGAACGATCCAGTTCCTCAGCGATCCATTGGGGAACGGTCAATCAACCGATCGGCGAAGAACGCTTTAAACGGTTGTACGAAAAAGTCTTGAATTACTTAGGCAAGCAAGATTGCTTTGTCTTTGCTGGATATGCGGGGGCGGACCCAGACTACCGCATGGCCGTGCGGGTCGTGACCGAATATGCTTGGCACAATTTGTTCGCCCGTCAGCTTTTCATCCGCTCGGACGGAGAAGAACCGGCGAATTATCATGCCGATTTCACCGTTATCTCTGCGCCGGGATTTCACGCGGATCCGGAAATCGACGGAACGAAATCGGAAACGTTTATCATCATCTCTTTCGAACATCGTATCGTGTTGATCGGCGGAACTGAATATGCCGGAGAAATCAAAAAGTCGATCTTCTCGGTCATGAACTATTTGCTCCCGGAAAAAAACGTCATGCCGATGCACTGCTCGGCCAATGTCGGCTCCGAAGGAGACGTTGCCTTGTTTTTCGGGCTTTCCGGCACTGGGAAAACGACGTTATCGGCTGATCCGCACCGAAAGTTGATCGGCGATGATGAACACGGCTGGTCCGATAACGGCGTCTTTAACATCGAAGGCGGGTGCTACGCGAAGTGCATCAACTTGTCTCAGGCAAAAGAACCGCAAATTTGGAACGCGATTCGCTTCGGAGCGGTTGTTGAAAATGTTATCGTCGACGAAGATACGCGGGTCGTTGACTATGCGGATACGAGGTTGACGGAAAATACGCGAGCCGCCTATCCAATCGAATCGATCGACAACATCGTTCTTCCGAGCATGGCCGGCCATCCGAATACGATCGTCTTTTTGACAGCCGATGCTTTCGGCGTGTTGCCGCCCATCAGCAAATTGACACGCGAGCAAGCGATGTACCACTTTATTTCCGGTTACACGAGCAAGCTCGCCGGAACCGAGCGCGGCATCACGTCTCCGCAGGCGACATTCTCGACTTGTTTTGCGGAACCGTTCCTTCCTTTGCGTCCGCAACAATATGCGGAAATGCTCGGCGATAAAATTGAACGTCACCAAACCGAAGTTTATCTCGTGAATACAGGTTGGACCGGAGGCCCTTACGGCACAGGCAAACGAATTAACCTTTCCCATACCCGTGCGATGATACGCGCAGCGCTTGAAGGCGAATTGTCGAATGCGGAAACGGTGACGGACCCGATTTTCGGACTGAACGTTCCGGTTGCATGTCCCGGCGTTCCCGACGCCGTCCTGCAACCGAAAAAGACGTGGAGTGATCCTGACGCTTACGATGAAAAGGCACGAGCGTTGGCGGATCAATTCAAAGAGAATTTCAAAAAATTTGAAGCCATGCCCGAAACGGTAAAAAACGGCGGTCCGAATTAAGTGCGACGCGAAAACAGCAGAGCGCGGTTCCTTTCAAAGGGACCGCGTTTTTCTTGCGGGTCAAAAGACTTGACCGCAAAACCCGCGGGAAAAAAGCAGCTGGGAGAACCCTCGCCATCTGTACCACCGGCACCATCGTCCGGGCATTATGGCGATTGAGTCGTTACACGAAATTGGACAGGTTGCTGTCACTTTCAGTACAATGTAACCAATAAAAAGACATTGGAGTGCAAACATGTCTCAGATCATCACTTTCGAAGATTTTTATAACAATACTGTCCAATTTTCATTTCGGGATCATCCCTTTTCCGAAGATCCGAAACATGTTTGGGTCATTTGCAAATTTTGCAACCATTGGCTGCTGACCGAACATCCCCGCCGCGGCTGGGAATTTCCCGGCGGAAAAGTCGAGGACGGCGAAACCGCCGAAGAGGCGGCAATACGCGAAGTGTTTGAAGAAACCGGCGCCACCGTTTCCGACTTGTCCTACATCGCCCAATACAAAGTGGAAGGACGCAGCGGCACAATCGTGAAAAATGTGTACTATGCTTCAATTTCCCAAATCGAATCGAAGGAAGATTACCATGAAACGAACGGCCCGATCTTTCTGCATTACGTTCCGAGAGGGCTTCGCAACAAGAAGAAATACAGCTTCATGATGAAAGACGACGTGCTCATGAAAAGCCTTGAATCGATCAAACAGCGAGGCTTGTGATACGGAAAAAAACGGCCGGTTTTCCGCTGAGGAAAGCCGGTTTTGTCTACGATGCGCCGCTCGTGGCATCGTCAGAAGGATTCGCGTATAATCGAAACCAAAAGGCGATCACGCAAAGAAAGGGTGGCCAACATGAACGAGGAACAATACATCCGCTCGCGATTTGCGGAAGAAGACGAACATCTCAAAGGCGTTTTGAAAAGCATTGAAGCCAAAGGAATGCCGAACATTTCACTGCCGCCGGAAACCGCCAAGTGCATTACGCTGCTTGCAAAATTGAGCGGAGCGCGCGATGCGCTCGAAATCGGCGCGCTCGGCGGTTACAGCGGGATCAGCATTATGCGCGGTTTGCCGGAAGACGGACGCTTGACGTCGCTCGAACTGAACCCCGATTATGCTCGGCTGGCAGAACAAAACTTGGCGAAAGCGGGATTTGCCGGACGAGTCACCTACATGACGGGGCCGGCTCTCGAAAGTTTGCAATCATTGACGGAGGCCGGGCGGAAATTTGATTTGTTTTTGATCGACGCCGACAAGAAAAATTACGAAAATTATTTGGACGCTGCCGTGAAGTTGGCGAATCCCGGGGCGGTCTTATTTGCGGACAACGTGCTTTGGCGTGGACGCGTGTACGATCCTGATGATCAAGATGCAATCACCGTTTCGATGCGGAGCTTCAATGAAAAAGTGGCCGCTCATCCGCAGCTCGAATCTCTCTTATTGCCCATCGGCGACGGATTGATGGTGTCTCGTGTCCGAGCATAAGAAAAAATGTACGGAATCCGTACCGTTTACACTTCCGACCTTGGCACTGGCGAAACGACTGCTCGGATGCGAGCTCGTATATGAACCCGACGACGGTACGATGGCCGGCGTGATCGTGGAAACAGAAGCGTACTTAGGTCCGGAAGATCGCGCGGCCCACTCGTACGGCGGGCGGCGAACGAAGCGTACAGAAGTCATGTACGGGAAACCGGGACATGCGTATTTGTACCGGAGTTATGGCATTCACGTATGCTTAAATGTCGTCAGCGGACCGGAAGAAAAGCCGGAGGCGATTCTCATCCGCGCCCTGCAACCGACGCAAGGCGAACAGAAAATGGCAAAAAACCGCGGGTTTGCAAGCACCGACGGCATGACGCCGAAAAAGCGAAGGTCGTTGACAAACGGTCCCGGAAAGTTGGTCCAAGCGCTCGGCATTCCGTTTGCGTATTACGGTCACGATTTGACAGAGCCGCCGTTATCGATCCGATGGAGACCCGCAAAGGCTGAAGACGAGATCGCCTCCGGGCCGCGAATCGGCATTAACAACAGCGGCGAAGCGCGTGACTATCCGTACAGGTTTTGGCTCAAAGACAATCCGTATGTTTCGCGTTAACCCGGTTAAGCCGATGGTTCAGCTCGTATATGTCGGACCATCCGTAGACGACCTCCTGCAACGATTTGCCGCCAATGACCGTCAACTTGCGGCCGACAGCTTTTCCTTGCATCGATTCGTAAAATCGGCGTGCGGGCCTGTTGTCGGTCAACACCGAAACGAGCATCGACGTGTATCCGCTCGACGCGAAATCCGCACAAAGTCTTTGTAAGAGCTTGCTGCCCAGCTTCTTTCCTTGCATTTTTTTCAGCAAATAGATGGCATACAGTTCCGCGTTGTATCCCGCAACATTCGCGTCACGTGCTTCATTTCCCGAACAAAAACCGGCAACCTTCCCCGCATTCGTTTCCACGACGTATGTACAAGGTGCATTTTCACTCGTTAAGATTTCCCGCCATGCTGCCTCGCGTTTTTCGACGGACATCTTGCGCAAGTAAGCGTCGGGAGCGATTCCCGCATACGTAGTTCGCCAACTGTCAACCTGACGTGCGCAATGGATCCGGCGTCGGCGGAAGTTGCCTCTCTTATCTTCATCCGGCATCCCCTCATGTTTTCGTATATTTGTCAGCCACCGCGCTCGCGCCGAAAGCGTCCGGTTTAATGCGGGCGACACAGCCGACCGACGTAATCCAACCGACGATTTCCTGAATGAGTTTGCGCGTATCCCCGTGTTTCCCAATGTCCAAATGAATTTCGATCGGCCAAGCGGCAAGCATTTGCATGATCCCGTGGTTTTTCAATTCTTCCATCCATTCGAGGCTGAGCTCGGTTTCTTTGTATATGCGCTCGGAGAGATGATAAATTGGAGATTCGCGGGAACGGTGGAAGAAAAATCGTGCGCCTTTGCCGATTCTGCACAAGATCAGCGCCGTCACGAACATCGTCGTTTTTCGGTTTGTTTTCGAGTCGGTACCGATTATGATTCGATAATCCGCTTCCCTGTCCTCCTCGATGTAGCGACGGATTTCTTTCCTTAACATCTCCACCGAAAGTTCACCGCAAGTCGGACTGATCACCTTCACCTTTAAGACTCCTTCCCGGTTGACCGATGCATCCTACGGTCATTTTATGCCGGAAGCGCGGAAACGTCCATGACAAAAAAAAGACCGATCCTGCGACGGATCGGCGACGAATATTAGTTGACTCGTTTCCGGAAACAGCTGCCGCATTCATTCACATAGCTTTCCGACATTTCCGGAATTTTATTTTGGCAAACAACGCAAGTTTTTGGCGGCAAATTCCTGAAAAAGTGCGTACTTTTTTGCATCGGCGACCTTTCCCTCCCGCTTTTATTGTATTATAACATAAGTTTATGATTCTGGAATTGTTATATAGCAATAAAAAATTTTTTTAAAACCATTCTCAGCATGTGAAAATTTTGTCGAACTGAACCGATAAAGAGATCAGGGGGGATATCGTTAATGAAGAATAATTTAAAGTCCGTAACCAACAATTTTCAAATGAGTTTTCGCATTCAAACAAAGCTGATCCTGGTCGTTGTCGTAAGTTTGCTGATCAGCTCGCCGATCGCCGCTTACATAAACAGCTTTATTTCGCATTTATATTCAGGAGCCTTGGGCGTTTACATCAACACGCTCATCAGTTTGCTGGTAACGACGGGAATCATCACCGTCTGCATTCGATTCATCATCGTCCGTCCAGTGTTTGAACTGTTGGCGATCACGAACAAAATTAAAGAAGGCATTTTAACGGAAAAAGTCACGCACCGTTCAAAAGACGAACTCGGGGAACTGTCGTCGTCGTTCAACGAAATGATCGACAATTTGCATGAACTGATCGGAAAAGTGACAACGACGAGCAACAAAGTCGCGACCGTCGCCAACGACTTCTCCGAAGACGTTCAGCAAACGACGACGGCAGCCGCGCAAATTAATGAAATGATGAGAGAAATGGCAAGCGGCACCGAAATTCAAATGCGCGGCGCGGAAGAAAGTACGAAAGTACTTGAAGAAATGACGAACGGCATTCAAAGCATCGCGGAATCCGCTTCGGTCGTCTCGGAAATGTCCGTCCAAGCGAAAAACGAATCGGTTCGCGGCCGCGAGCTGATTCGAAAAAGCAAAAAGCAAATGGAGTCGATTCAAACGGTCACGGACAATGCAGTTGAAGAAATCAACAGTTTGCACCAAAGCTCCGAAGAAATCGGAAAGATCATCGAAGTTATTACCGATATCGCCAACCAAACGCATCTGTTGTCCTTGAACGCGGAAATCGAAGCGGCACGGGCAGGCGAACACGGCAAAGGATTTTCCGTCGTTGCTAACGAGGTGCGCAAGCTTGCTGAACAGTCCGAGCAATCGGCTGATCAAATTGTCCAACTCGTTCGCGGCATTCAAAACCATACGACGCGTTCCGTAAAAGTCATGGAAAAAGGGTCGGAAGAAGTGAAAACGGGCGCCGTCACGATTGAAGAAGCGGATGTGACCTTTGAAAAAATCACCTCGATGATCGAAAACGTCGCAGACAAAACACAAGACGTTTCCGCGGCCGTCCAAGAAATTTCGTCGAGTTCGCAGCAAATTGTCGCCGCTTCGGAACAATCTTCAGGCATTGCGAAAGAATCAGCCGAAAAATCGCGGGATGTTTCCTCCACATCGGAAAACCAGCGAACGGCGATGGAGCGCGTGAGCGAATACGCCAAATCTTTACGGCAATATGCAGAAGAGATGGATCAATCGATCAAATTGTTTAAAGTGTCCTAAACAAAAGGAACAGGCGATGTTAGCCTGTTCCTTTTTGCGCAAATCTCCGCTCTTGCCCGTTTCGGAGCAAAACACTCCGTGCATAGGCTGTAATGTATTCACCAATCATAGGAGGTTTGACATGTACGAACAACAACAACAGCTGCTTGACGGATATGGAGAGGTTCGCAACGAGGATGAACGCCAGTTTGGTTTTGGATTCGGTTACCGCCCGTGGGGATTCGGCTATCGGCCATGGGGATTCGGTTACCGTCCTTGGGGGTTTGGCTACCGGCCGTGGGGATTCGGTTACCGCCCGTGGGGATTTGGCTATCGCCCGTGGGGATTCGGTTCCCCGTTCTTCGGATACCCTTACGGTTTCGGCTTAGGCTTTGGCTATCCCTTCTTCTGGTAAAACGTCTGCTTGCGCCGAAAAGCATCGGAAAACCGATGTTTTTCGGTTTTTCTTTCGTTGCCGCTGTGATAAAATACAAAGATCTTCGTCTGGGCGGTGATCGAAAGTCATGCGAAACGTTTACATCTCGGATTGTTTGCTGTTGCTCGTCGCTTTCATGTGGGGAGCCACGTTCGTTGTCGTCCAGCAAGCGGTTGCCATTATGGCGCCATTTGCCTTCAACGGCGTACGCTTCGCCGTCGCAGCGTTGTTTTTGTTCGTTTGGATCGTTTGCTTTTATCCGCATCTGCTCGCAGAGCTCAATCGAACATTGCTTTTCAACGGCATGATGCTCGGCTTTTGGTTGTTCGCCGGCTACGCCTTGCAAACGTTCGGACTATTGTACACGACCTCTTCAAAGTCGGCATTTTTGACAGGCTTGAGCGTTGCACTCGTCCCGATTTTCACATGGCTGTTGTTCAAACAAAAAATCCAATGGCCGGCGGCTTTCGGCATCGCGCTTGCAACCGTCGGTTTATTTTTTATGACGTCGTTCGGCACCGGCGCATTGAATCTCGGGGATGTTTTGTCTTTCTTTTGCGCCATCGGTTTCGCTGTTCACATCATCTTAACTGGGAGATATACGTCCCGCCATTCAGCCCTTTTGCTGACGCTCATGCAAATTGCCACCGTCGCGGTTCTCAACTGCTTGTTTGCCGTCGGATTCGGCAGCGGAAGCTTGGCTGAGTTGCCTGTACAACTCGTCGACCCGAAAGTATGGGGAGCGATCGTTTTCACCGCCGTCGGCGCTACAGCCGTCGCCTACTTAGCCCAAACTTCGTTGCAGAAATATACACCGCCGAGCCACGTTGCGCTTATTTTTACAATGGAACCGGTTTTCGCCGCGCTTACCGCTTATATAGGGACCGGCGAACCGCTAACGGGACGGACAATGATCGGCGGCTTGTTGATTTTTCTCGGTATGATCCTCGTCGAAACCCGAGTGAAAAGACTGCCTTGGCTCAAACGTTCCGCCAATCGTTCAATTCATTCCTAAGGTCCGGCAATTTTCGCCGAAGCAGCTTTCTGGAAGCATTTCGCGGCAAATGAGGCACTTCGTACAGTCTACGCGGAACTTTGTAGCTCGCTAGTCGGCCGCAGCAATCGGCAAGCAGCTGTTCTTCGTCAAAAACGGCTCCCGCCTTCATAACAACGAAACCGACAGGAACAGCTCCCCATCTCGCATCTTCCACGCCGGTTACGCCAGCGTCGGCTACTTCAGGATGCGCCAATAAAGCCGCCTCGACTTCCGCCGGATACACATTCTCGCCGCCGGAAACGATTAAATCTTTCCTTCGATCAAGCACATACAAGAAGCCGTCTTCATCGAGATAGCCTAAGTCCCCTGAATACAGCCAACCTTCCTGAATCGTTTCGTTCGTATCGGCTTCACGGTTCAAATAACCGTTCGTCACATTCGGGCCTTTGACGACGATTTCGCCGACCTCGCCATTCGGCAGTTCCTTACCGTCTGCGACGATTTTCAACTCGGCCGGGAACAATGGCTTTCCCGCCGAACCGAGCTTACTCAACATATATTCAGGACCAAGCGTTGCAATTTGCGACGCTGTTTCGGACATCCCGTATGTTTGATAAACAGGAATTGTCCGGTCTTTGCATTGTTCCAGCAAAACGCGCGGGGCGGGTCCGCCGCCGAGCAGCATACAGCGAAACGTGTCCGGGTATGATCGATCACCGAGCTCCTCGAGCATGTCCGATAACATCGCTCCGACGACCGACATGATTGTGATTCGTTGTTCAATAATGTCCCGGTTCGCCCGGGCGGCATCAAACGATTCGTGAATGACAACACCGATCCCGTATATAACGCCGCGCATTAAAATCGACAACCCGCTGACATGAAAAAGCGGCACGGCCGCCAACCAGCGATCGTTTCGATCAAGTCCGAGATTTAACGAGGACCCAATCGCGCTCCACCAATGATTGGCATGCGAAAGCATGACGCCTTTCGGATAACCGGTCGTTCCGGATGTATAAATCACTGAATGAATCGCATCCATCTCCAACTGTTCATTCAAAGCCGGCGGCTCTTCGACGATCCCGCTCAATTCGCGATACGTGACAACGTCGATGCCGTCCTCGATACCGCAAATATCCGCTGCTTTGTCGGCATTCGTTTCATCGCAAATGAGCATGGAAACTTCCGCGTCTTTCACTTGATAAGCGAGTTCACTTACCGTCAACCGGGTATTCAAAGGCACAAGCGTAAGACCGGCATAAGGCATCGCATGAATGATCTCAGCGAGCGGCAAGCCGTTTCTCATCAAAACCGCTGCTCGTTCTCCTTCCCGTGCACCGCGGCTGGCGAGCTCGCCGGCAGTGCTCCTTGCGCGTTCACGCAGCTCGGCAAACGTCCACTCGGTCTCCCCGCAGCGCAACGCCATGCGCTCCGGTGTCAAAAATGCTCTTTTTTCCAACCAATTTTGCATCGCTTCCGGCTCCTTTTCATCAAGCAAAAAGACCTGGCTTTCGCCAAGTCCTTGTCATCATTACGGAAAACGCGGAAATCTCGAAAAGTCGGGTTTGCGTTTTTCCTTGAACGCGTCGCGTCCTTCTTTCGACTCGTCCGTACGGTAATACAATAATGTAGCATCGCCGCCGAGTTGCTGCAACCCGGCAAGTCCATCGGTATCCGCATTGAAAGATGCTTTCATGAGACGAAGTGCCGTCGGGCTCAATGCTACGAGTTCCAACGCCCATTGAATCGTTTCTTCTTCCAGCTGTTCAAGCGGAACAACCTTGTTGACGAGGCCCATTTTGTCCGCTTCTTCAGCATTGTATTGGCGGCTTAAATAATAGATTTCGCGCGCTTTCTTTTGACCGACGATTTCCGCTAAGTAGCCTTGTCCGTATCCGGCATCAACGCTGCCGACACGGCTTTCGGTTTGTCCGAAAATCGCGTTGTCTGCAGCGATCGTCAAGTCTGAAAGGACATGCAGTCCATGACCGCCGCCAATCGCATAACCGGCAACCGAAGCAATGATCGGTTTCGGGGTGATGCGCATGAGACGCTGAAGATCAAGCAAATTCAGACGCGGGATTTGGTCGTCTCCGACGTAACCGCCGTCTCCCCTGACGTGTTGGTCGCCGCCGGAGCAAAACGCTTTATCCCCTTTCCCGGTCAAAATGATTGCTCCGATTCTTCCGTCGTTGCGAGCGTCGGTAAACGCGTCAATCATCTCGTCGATCGTTTTCGGAGTAAACGCATTATGTTTCTCCGGGCGATTGATCGTAATCTTGGCAACGCCTTCTTCACATTTGTCGTACAATATTTCATCGTATGTACGAGCGGTTTTCCATTCGACCGATGCCATATTTCTCATTCCTCTCAACTATGATTAAAGAACTCTACGACCATTTTATCAAAAATTCGCGGTTGTTCCACATGTACGGCATGTCCAGCGTTTTCCACTTGTACAACGGAGGCATTGGGCAGGCGCTGCGCCATTTCCTCCGCGATTCCGGCAAATTTCCTGTCTTTCTCCCCGACAATGAGACGTACGGGAAAGGAAAGACGTTCGAGCTCATCCCAATACGAACGCTGCGCTCCCGTTCCCATCCCCCGCAAACTGTTTGCCAAACCGATTTCATTGTTGCTGAGCCTCTGTTTGCGCAACGCCGATCGTTGCATTTCCGACTGTGAAGCGAACAAAGGAAGGGCTTCCCATGCTTGCACAAACGATTCCACACCCTCGGCGATAATTTTATCAGCCAATGCGTGATCCTTTGCCTTGCGTTCCTTCCGCTCCGCTGTCGTTTTCAATCCCGGCGAACTGCTCTCCAACAGCAAGGCATGCACCTTCTCCGGATAGCGGCAAGCAAAGGCAAGCGCCGCCCGTCCACCCATGGAATAACCGAGCAAGCAAATGCGATCTTCGCCGAGAACATCCAGCAGCCGGGCAAAGTCATCCGTGAACCGTTCCATCGAGTATCGGTCAGCATTTCGTGGCGCGCCGCTCTGCCCGTGGCCAATGAGATCGGGGGCAATGACGCGAAAGCGACGGGACCAATCAGATAAAAATGGCTCCCATGCCGCTGAAGCACCCGTAAAGCCGTGCAATGCCGCGAGGGGCGGGCCGTCCCCTGCGGTTTCGACGTGCATCAGCAAACCGTTGACGACAATGTTCATCGGCGATGCACGGGTTGACGTGCGGCAACCGCTTCGGCAACCTTGCTCCAAAGACGACGATGGACTTCAACGTTCTCCGACCGATTCGTTTGCACTTCGATCACCGAGAGTCCCGAACAAGCCACGCTTTTCGTAAACCGGTCCCGAAACTGCCGCCAATTCTCGACCTTCGCGTAGGTGCCGCCGTACATGTCGACGGCTTTCGCAAACGAAAGATCCGTCGGCGTACCGAACAGCGTTTCAAACGAGTCGACTGACTCTGCCTGCGGCAAAAACGAAAATATTCCGCCGCCGTTATTGTTAACGACAATGATCGTGAGATTGAGCCGATGCAGCTTGGCGGCCAGAAGACCGTTCAAGTCATGGTAAAACGAAAGGTCGCCGACGACAAGAACGACCGGATCGGAAACCGCGCTTGCCCCTAAGGCGGTGGAAACGATGCCGTCAATGCCGTTCGCCCCGCGGTTGGCCATCGTACGCAGCGGTTGATCGGTGTTGACGAAAAACGTATCAAGATCGCGGACGGGCATGCTGTTGCCGGCAAACAAAAGCGCATCATCCGGCATTAAGGCAGCAACTTCTAAGAAGATTTGCCCTTCGGAGAGACGTTCGCTTCGTCCCTGTTCGATGAGGGTACGGCGGGTGACACTATTAATCTGGAGCCACTCTTCCGTCCACATCGAAAGTCGCTCCCCGGCCGATTCGAGTTCAGACACTAGCGCATCGCAAAATGATACCGGACGGCTTCTCATCCATTCGCTCACCGACTGGATCGGATCCCGCCAACCGTCCTCTTCTACAAAAATGACCCGGGTACCTGCTCCGGCACATTTCTTCAAATAGAGCATGAGCGCTTTGGAAACCGGCATCGCCCCGAAGCGAATAACCAATTCCGGACGAAGCTTATCGCCTAGCCGTTCATCCCTGAGAAATGCATCGTACCCGTCGACGATTATATGTTTGTTATGAGTTCCGCTCCGCAATTGCGAAAGCGGGTCCGCCAATATCGGATAACCGAGCGTTTCCGCCAACTGTACGACCGCCGTTGGAAAACGGGGATCATCTTGCTGTCCGCAAACGATGAGTCCTTTTTCAACATTTACCCATTGCTCGACCAGTCGTTTCACCGTTTCTGCGTCAGGAGCTTTCGAACCGTCATTGACCGCTGCTTGTGTTCGCGTTGTTGTTTCTTTCACAGTTGTCGGCCATTCGGGAACGAGCGGCTCGCGAAACGGAAAATTCAAGTGAACGGGGCCGCTCGGTACGGCGGCAGCGGTCGAAGCGGCGCGCACCGCTGCCGTTCGAACATACCGTATCATTTCGGCATTCGCTTCCGGCAACGCCATCTCTGCGAACCACTTCACGTAAGTGCCGAAAAAACGTAGTTGGTCAATCGCCTGGGGCGCACCAACATCGCGCAGTTCATGCGGGCGATCGGCCGTCAAAACGACGAGCGGCACGCGTGCCTCATGTGCTTCCACGACTGCCGGGTAAAAATTAGCGGCGGCACTTCCGGACGTACAAACGACCGCGACCGGCCGCCGAAGTGTTTTCGCAATGCCGAGCGCAAAAAAAGCCGCCGAACGCTCATCAATATGCATCCACACTTTCATCGAATCGTTCGCGGCCAACGCCATCGCTAGCGGCGTCGACCTTGATCCCGGGCATACGACAGCGTGGCCGACGCCGTTCTGGCACAGTTCATCCACAAAGGCGCCGACATAACGCCCCAATACGTTGCCTTCCATTAACACTCGCCCCCCAATGCCGACAGCATCGGGCGAAACTTCAACTGCGTCTCGCGGTATTCGCTTTCTGGTTCGGAATCGCCGACGATGCCGTTCCCCGCAAACAACGACGCATCATTTCCTTGCAGCAACCCGCTTCGAATCGCCACGGCAAACTCACCGTCGCCTTTGTAATCGACCCAGCCGATCGGCGAACCGTACCATCCGCGTTCGTACGGTTCCATTTCGCGAATTTTCTCGACCGCTTGGCGCTGCGGCCAGCCGCCGAGCGCTGGCGTTGGATGCAGTTCGCCGACGAATGGTACAACCGACGTATCCGGCAACGCTTTCCCGGCAACCGGCGTGTACAAATGCTGAACATTTTTTACCTTATATAAGGTCGGGCACTCCGGAAGTTGAACTTGCGTGCATACACCTTTCATCGCCTCGCCGATCATGTTTACGACAAGCTTATGTTCATGCAAATTCTTTTTGTCGCGAAGCAGCTGTTCACCGATCGCTTCGTCTTCATGCTTCGTTTTTCCGCGCGGGGCTGTTCCCGCGATGCATGCCGAGCGAATTTCGCTGCCTCGCTTTTGCACCAACCGTTCCGGTGATGCTCCAATAAAACAGTTTTCTTTCTTTACGTACGCAAACAAATGACTGTTTCGCTGCTGTTCACGAAGTTGGCGCAACACCTCACCCGCTGTAAACGGCCGATCGGCAGACAATCGTATTTCGCGGCTCAGAACGATTTTGTCGATCACACCTTCGCGAATCGATGAAGCGGCTTCGGCAACGGCCCGTTTCCATTCGTCGGCGGCAATCTCTGTAACTGTGAATGCAGGGAGGGGTTGGCCGGCAATAGTCGCTACGGATGCTTGTTGGACGAGGCGGTCGCGTTCTTCCGACAACTTGTCGGCCGTTTGCGATGGGTCTGTATGTTGATCGACAAGAACATTGATCGTCAACCAAGTATGCTCGGCACGCGTAACCATGAACGTTGGCATAACAAGCTCCGCATCCGGAAAATGCTGCCAGAGCGGCGTTTTCGGCCGGTCCGGATCAAAAGCGAACCCGCCTGCAAAAAGCGGACCCGTCGCGGTCGCGTCAGCATCGGCGTCAATCACAGCATGTTGAAACAGTTCTCTTCGCTTCGTTTCGATTTCCGCAAACCGATTTCGTCCTTCGGCGACAAGGCGGTACGTTTCGCCGATCCCGCATATCGACGCCCGGCCGTCTGCATCTTCCCAGTAAAACCGGTGGTCCCGTTGAAGAGCAAAAAAAGAAAGAGGATCAGCGAAAGAAATCCGTTTCGACAAACTCACGAGCGTCGGGCTCGAAGTCCGTGCGCTTCGCTCAACCCCTTTTATTAAAAGATCATATATATCCCGCTGCTTGACGAGCGTCACTGAAACTCCCTCCAATTTGCAACAATCGCATCTGAAAGTACGGACGCTGGAAGGCCCGTTTCCCTTTTAAAAATATACACCCCCCTACTTTGCGATGTCAACGAATCCCTTTCCCGCAGCGGATGGCGATTTTTACCGAAAGAACCGATACAATCGCCGAAATTTGACACGTATGCGGCATTTTTTTAAACTGAAACAGAATGAAAGATTTTGCACGAACATTTACGATTCAAGGGAGCGAACCACAATGGCGGAATCCGAGAGTGTTAAAGAAGAGTCGACTGACCACCGCCTCAAGCGAAACAGCGGTTGGAAAATATGGTGGCGCTTGCTGCGTCCGCACACGTTGACGGCCGGATTCATCCCTGTCCTCGTTGGAACGTCTCTTTCCCTCTCGTTCGGAACGATCGACATCCCGCTTTTTCTTGCCATGTTGGCCGCATCCTTGCTTATCCAATCGGCCACGAACATGTTTAATGAATATTACGATTATAAACTCGGCCTCGATACGGAAAATTCCGTCGGGATCGGCGGTACAATCGTCCGCGACGGCGTGAAAGCGGAAACGGTCCTAACCTTGGCGTTTGCGTTTTTCGGAGCGGCGTTGTTGATCGGAGTTTATATTTGTGCACAAACAAGCTGGTGGCTCGCGTTGATCGGATCGGTTTGCATGGCAGCCGGTTATTTTTACACAGGCGGCCCGTATCCGATTGCTTATACACCTTTCGGCGAACTCGTTTCCGGCTTATTCATGGGACTCGTCATCATCCTCATCAGTTTTTACATTCAAACAGGCACGATCACGATCAATAGCGTATTGTTGGCCGTCCCGATCGCGATTCTTGTCGGTGGGATTTTGCTTGCCAACAACATTCGTGACCTCGACGGAGACAAAGAAAAAGGACGACGAACATTGGCAATTTTATTCGGAAGGAATAAAGCGATTCTGCTGCTTGCGGCCATGTTCGGGTTTTCCTACATGTGGATCACCGTTCTCATCTTGCTCGGACTCGCTTCTCCATGGCTGCTCGTCGTCCTGGCAAGCATTCCGAAAGCAGTGCAGGCGACTCGCTTGTTCAAAGGTCGCACGATTTCGGTGCAAATGATGCCGGCGATGAAAGCGACGGCACAAATGCATACATTGTTTGGGCTGCTTTTGACTCTCGGACTCGTCGTCGATCACTGGTTATAACCTTGCAAAAACGAACAACCGGCAGGAAGAATGTCATTCCTGCCGGTTATTTATTGTCAACCTGACGCTTTTCGCGGAATGTGCGGTTCCCGGGCGCCGACCGCTTGCTGGCCGATTCGGCCATGGAAGCGAACCACATCCTCACCGAGAGCTTTCAGTCGCCCGATCACATCCGGTGAAACGAGCGTCTTTTCCGATCTCGTGTCCGTCAACAATTTTTTTAAAAAAGCGCCGACTTCACAAACTCATGATCCGAGAAAAAACGAAAATGCGCCGAACAGGACAACGCTAATTCCAGCCGCGACGAGCGCCGGCTTCAGCTTCGAACGCGCATAAGCGACGACCGGCATGTCAAGAACGGTACACGTCGTCACCGTATTGTCACTTAAAGGGGAAGCGAAAGCGCCGAACGTCCCGCTCGCGAAGACGGCGCCGATGGCGAGCAAAATATTCGTGCCCGATTCAGCCGCCAACGTGACACCGAGCGGCATGAGCAGTCCCCACGTCCCCCAGGAAGATCCAATGAAATAGGAAATGACAACGCCGAGTGCAAACAACGACGGCGCAACGAACAAATCCGGAATCCAGCCTCGCACATGGCCGGAAATGTAATGAGAAAATCCGAGGTCTTCCGACACCGCGGTAAGCGCCCAGATGAGCGCGAGCATAACAATGACGCTCAGCAGCTCATTCCCGCCCTTAATAAAGTGAGTCGTAAGCTGTGCCACCGAGAACCGTTGGAAAATGAAAAAAATGAGCGCCGCAAGGACGGCAGCCAACAACGCCGTCAGCATGACGCCAAGCATGTCGCTTTTGATGAAAGCTTCGAAAAACCCTTTTGTTTTCCGATGCCCGTCCCACCAGCTTAAAAACAGCGTCAGCGAAAGAAAAACCGTGATCGGTAAAATTAAATTCCACGGCCGAATGGGCGTTTCTTTTTGATACGCTTTATGCGACGATGCCAAATCTTCTTGTTGGTCGGCATGCGGCGGTGTATCTTTTCTGCCCTGTTTTTTTAACTCTTCCCTTTCCTTGCGGTCAGCTTCCGTTGGCTGCTCATACATGCCCGTACACTCATTGTGAATGTCTGGACCAAATTCTTCCGAAGTTTCCGTCTCATAAGCCGGATTCATCGGCGAGGCTGCCCTTGCACGAGTGTTCGCAGACGGGGCTTGCTCCAACCGTTCCGAATCGGTCTCGTCGCCTTTTTTGAAGAAACTGTAGTAAATGCCAACCAAAATGATCACGAATGAAAAAAAATTGAACGGAATGCTCCTGACGTAGACAAGATAAGGCGTTCCGCCGATATTGGCCGCATCGAGCGCCTGTCCAATGACCGTTACCATGTAGCCGACGAATGCCGTCGCCACCGGTATGATCGCAATGACAGGATTGGCCGTAAATTCAATCGCGTAACCGATCTTCCGTTTGGAAAGGTTTAGGCGGTCTTTCATCGCCTTCATGATCGGGGCAACGGTAACGATGCGAAAATCCGGTTCACTGAACGTTCCGAGCGTAGACAGCCACGTGAGCAGCATCGCGCCTTTTTTCGTCTTCACTTTTTTGCTGACAACGTGGACGAACCCTTTAATACCGCCGGTAAACTTAATCATGCCGATCAAACCGGCAAATGCATACAAGAACAAGATAATGCGAATGTTGTTTTTCACGACGATGTTGTCGGCGATATAACCGATCATCTGTTCAAGTCCGCCGAGCCAATCGGGATTGATTAAGTAGCTGCCGACAAGCAAACCAACGAACAATCCAGGTTGGACTTGTTTCGTCAACATCGAGATCGGGATGACGACGAGAAATGGGATGAGACACAGCCACGTTCCTGCCACAAAGCATCACCTGCTTCCCAAAGATGGTTATCGTTAGTATCCTTGAGAAGCTTCGATTTTATGTAAGCGGGAACAAGATTGACGCAATATACAACGATACGCCGATCATCACAGAAGCATAACCGATCCATCCATAAAATAAGTACCGCAGCCGTGAGCTCTCCTTGCTTCGTTCAAAAAGAAATACGGCAGGAACGACAAGCCAGCCGGCGGTCAAAAGAACAGCCAAAAGAACTTCCGCCCATGCGTAAACAGTGTTGCTGTCGACCGCAACGATGAATAAAGAAGCCGGGATGATAAGAAACAAAGGCGAGGCGAAACTGAATGTCCAAAGTTTTTTCTTGAAAATCTTCATGAACGCCGCCATTTCTTCGTTGTCGAATTTCGGTTCCAAGCGAAGCGGGCGCCAGCGGGACATTTCCGGTTTCATCGTCCATACCTCCTTTCTTTTTCCAATCATAACATGAATTTCGAATGATTTGCCGAAATAGGTTATAATATATATAAGAAGGAAAACCTTTAAGCAGATGACGCTTCGAACCTTCGCGAATCTCAGAAAACATTCGCTGCCGAAAAGGAGGAAGCCAATGGCCTTCCATGGAAAAAACCGTGAACCGATTCCGGAAGTGGAAACGACCGTTTGGGTTTGCAGCAACGAAAAATGCTCGGGCTGGATGAGAGACAATTTTTCATTTGAAAAAGAACCAACCTGCCCGATGTGCCAATCGACAATGGAAAAAGAGACGCGGGTCTTGCCCGAAATCAAGTAGAAAAGCGAACCTTTAATGGGTTCGCTTTTTCATTACCCTTTTTTTCGATAAACCATGCCTTCCGCAAGGGCAACCAACTCATCCGTTTCGTTTTTCACTTCGATGCGATACAACCCGAGCCGGGTCGGTTCTTTTTCCACAGCCGCCGTTGCAGTCAACACGCTGCCAACGCCGCCAGCTTTGAGATAGTGCATCGTCATCGTAATTCCGACCGCCGGCTGTCCATGTGAATTGCTGGCGACGGCAAAGACATAGTCCGCCAAGGAAAAGATCGCTCCTCCGTTGGCCGTGCCGTGGAAATTGAGCATATGCTCTTCGACCTTCATCGTTGCTGTCGCATGGCCCTCGTAAACGTCTTGCAGCGCAATGCCGAGAAACGAGGCATACGGATCTTCATACATGTCCGCTGCCTCCCATCAACTCATTCGGAATCGTTGCAAGAACGACTTTAACCGCTCGCTGTCCGGATTTTCCAAGATTTCTTGCGGCGTCCCTTGTTCGGCAATCACACCGTTGTCCAAAAACACGACGCGATCGGCCACGTCGCGGGCGAATTCCATCTCGTGCGTAATCAAAATCATCGCCATGTCGCTTTCGCGCGCGATGTCTTTAATGACTTCGAGCACCTCGCCGACCGTCTCCGGATCGAGCGCCGACGTCACTTCGTCAAACAGCATCACCTTCGGCCGCATCACGACCGCGCGTGCGATCGCCACCCGCTGCTGCTGGCCTCCGGAAAGCTGATTCGGATAGACGTCAAGCTTATCCCCGAGTCCGACCTTTTCGAGCATTTCCACTGCCCGTTCCTTTGCTTCCTCTTTTGAAACTCCGAGCACGTGAACCGGTGCCGACGTGCAGTTTTTCAAAATCGTCATGTGCGGAAACAAATTAAACTGTTGAAACACCATGCCGATATCGGAACGCACTTGGCGCAAATGCTTTTCGTCGGCACGGACGAGTTCTCCGTTTTTCACTCGTTTATGCCAGAGCGGCTTTCCGTCCACTTCAATCAAGCCCGACGTCGGTTCTTCCAACGTCATTAACATGCGAATGATTGTCGTTTTCCCCGAACCGCTCGGGCCGATCAAGCTGACCCGCTCGCCGCGTCCGATCTCTAAATTGATGCCCTTGAGCACCTCGGTGTCGCCAAACGACTTCCGAACGTCTTTGTACGTCACGATTGCGTCACTCATCACGCGGTCACATCCTTTCTATCGGTGTCGACGGCCTGCGGCCGTTTCTTTTCAAAACGCCGGTTCGTTTTCTTCTCCAGCCAACGCACGAACAGCGCGGACGGGTAGCTCAAGACGAGGAAGAAAAAGCCGGTAAGCGTCAGCGGTTCGATGAATTCAAAGTGCTGCGCTCCGTAGTTTTTCGCCGCCGCTACCATGCCGGCAACGCCGATGGCGAGCGTCAGCGGGATTTCCTTGAACATGATAATGAGATAATTGCCGAGCATTGGAATGACCGGAGGGAGGGCCTGCGGCAAAATGATTTTCGTCCACAGTTGCCAGCGTGAATAATTGAGTGCCGTCGCGGCTTCCCACTGCCCTTTCTTGACGTCGTTAATGCCGGAGCGGTAAATTTCGGAAATGTACGTGCTGAAATGCAGCCCAAGTCCGATGACGGCCGCCTGAATTGTCGTCAAAGTAACGCCGACATAAGGAATTTGCGGCCACGCGTAATAAAGGAAAAACAATTGCACGAGGGGCGGAGTGCTGCGAATGAAATTAAGCAAAAAGACGACCACAGCGTGCACCGGTTTCCAGCGGATCCGTCTCAGCGCGGTCCATACAATGCCGAACAACAGCGCAAAAATGAAGCTTGCGACGGTGAGGCCGAGGACGGTCCACATCGCCTCGAAAATGTACGGAAATGCGTCAATAATCGTACTCCATGTCCAATCAATCATTCACTCGCCACCCCTCTCGAGGCGATGCGCTCAAACCATTTCGTTAAGCCGATGAGCGGCAGCGCCAAGATAAAGTATACGACGAGCAGCATTGTATAAATCGGAATCGTCATCGAGATGTTCGTGCTTTGAAACAAGCCGGCTTCGTACGTCATGTCAGCAAGGCTGATCATGTAGACGAGGGAGGTCGCCTTCAACATTTGAATCAAATAATTTCCGAACTCCGGCAACATCATCCGCACCGCTTGCGGAAACACGACGAGCCTCATGCGCTCGAAGCGCGACATGTTCAGGGCAGTTGCGGCTTCGTATTGTCCGTGCGGCACGGCAAGAATCGCCCCGCGCACCACTTCGGACATGTAAGCGCCGTAATTAAAGCCGATGCCGAGGATGCCAGCGAGCAGTCCGGACTGAAAATTCGTCAGTTCAAGACCGAGTAACCCGGGTAAAACGAAGTAAAACCAGAACAATTGTACGATCAACGACGTGCCGCGAAACACTTCGACATACACGACGGTGAATTTGCGAATAAACGGGTTGGCGGACAAGCGGCCGAATCCGGCGATAAAGGCAATCAGATAGCCGACCACGACGGAACCAAGTAAGACATATAAAGTAATGTCCAAACCGCGCAAAAGAATCGGGAGCACCTGCAAGTAATCGCCCATCGGAAATCACCCTTTCTTCTTAAAGAACGGGCACCCGCCGAGCGGGTGCCCGTATCTTCGCTGTTTTAGCCTTGACACAATTCTTCGGTTGTCGGTTCCCCTTTGTAGACGTTCGATTCGTCCCATAACGGGAGGTTCGTGATGATCTCTTTCAGCTTGCCGCTCTTCCGCAGTTCATCGAGTTTCTCGTTGTACGCCTTGCGCAGTTCGTCGGCGTTTTTGTTAAAGCCGGCAGCGCCGTAACTCGGCACACCTTCAACGTCGGGCTGCTCAAACTCCTGAACGTATTGAAGTGCGTCGCCTCCCGCGTCTTTCACCGCTTTTTTTACCGTCAACTGCGTCGCTGTCGTCACATCCGCCCGACCCGTTTTCACGGCCGAGAACCCATCAGCGACGCTCGAAACGGTCATGATTTGGCTTTCATCGACACCGACTTCTTTCAAGAAACCGAGCTCGGTACCGCCGTTCAACACAGCAACCTTCGCGCCGGTTTCTTTTATGTCTTTATAGCTGTGCAAGTCGAGCGGATTGCCTTTCTTCACGACGATCCCTTCCCCGTACACGATGCTGGGATGCGCGAAGTCGATTTGTTTACACCGATCCGGCGTGATTGCCATACCGGCAGTAATGACGTCAAGCTTGCCGGTTTTCACACTTGGGATAAGCTGCTGCCATTCGGCGAGCTGCCCTTTCAATTCTATACCCATCGACTTGAACACGGCGCGTGCGACTTCCACCGCGGCCCCGGTTAACTTACCATTCTCATCTTTGTACGCATACGGGGCTTCGTTGGAAAACCCAACGGTGATGTACCCGCGCTCTTTAATTTTCGCGAGCAGCGACTGTTCTCCTCCGCTGCCTTCGCTTCCGCCAGTTTTGCTCGCGCCTTCATCGGAAGACCCGCAAGCAGCAACAAGAGCAAGCGAAAGACAGACTGCAATAATGGATAAAATTTTTCTCATAATGACCTCCTTCTTTTTTTCATGAAACAAGGGGCATGCAAGAACCCCAGACGTTTTCAACACTATCATTGTATCAAGGGGAGAAATTGGGAACAAACGCCATATTTTCTGATTATCCAGAACATATCGTGAATAGCCGGGGAAGGGACGTCCATGGCACCGTATTCCTTAATAAATTCGTCCTTATGGCTCATATGTAGCCTAAGCCCTTCGATGCATACCGAGACCGTCGATCGAAATTTCCGGTCGGAAAAATCGCCGACCCTTCATGATTCATATTCCTCTATTCTTTAAACATACTAACAGGGGAGGTTTTCTATGATGTTTTCCTTACGCGGCGATGCTCACAAACTGTATGTAAAATTAAAAAGAACTTCCGAAACGGAAGGCGGCGTCGAACAATTGGAGGAACTAAAAGAAATTTCGGACATCGAACGGTTTTATCAAACAGTCCCTTCTGCGACGTTAAAAAAAATCCGCTACCGCATGGTCAAGGAAAGAAAAGGAAACGGCATCGTTCCGATCCTCGTCACGGCTGCCCCTTGGCTCGCCTTTATATTGTCCGATCAGTTGCAGAAGCTGCTGAATAAAAACGCCGCCTTTCTCACCGGATTCATTTTGTTGTATAGTTTCTTCGTCACGCTCTCGCTCATCATTCATCATAGAGAAAAGGCGTGGGCGGCCGTTCACGTCGAAATCATTGAAGACTTGCTGAATACCGAAGATACGACTCGTCCTTCCGAATCGTAAGGCGTGGAGCTTCAATTTCCCATGAAAAAATGCCGTGCAATGACGGCACCGGCAGCTCATTTGACGAACTGTTTCAAAGGTGTTTTTTGTCGTTGAAAGTTGCGCCGTTCCTTGTAAATGGATCGGAAGAAAAAGATCGCGGTTGCCCCCATCAAACCGTAAATGACGGCCATCCCGAACGAGCTCATGAACGATGCAGCGCTGAGACCGATTGCGCCAAGCATTGCCGCTCCCCTGCTGTTCAGCATATTGGCGGCCAAATATTTGCTGCGGTCACTTCCTTCCGCGATTTCCGACAATAACATTTGTTTTACTGGTGACATCATGATTTCGCCGATTGTCAAAATGAACATGAAGCCGGCGAGCACCCAGATGCTGTTCGAAACGGCGAGAACGACGAATCCTGAGGCAAACAAGAAGATACCGATGCTGATTTGCCTTTTATCCGACATTTTCCGTCTGGCAATCATTCCGGTGATCAACAACGTGAACACAACCGCAAGTACGGAATTCTCAGTCATTAAAATCCCAAACAGCTTCACGCCGTCGATCGTGCTGCTGAATACATGAACGGGTTGAAATTCCCCTTGCAACCGAACGCTGATATATTTGCCAAGCTGTTTCTCCAACCCAAGTGTCAATATGCCGGCAATCATGTATTTCAGGAAAGTGAAATTTTGAAAGACGAGTTTGTAGCTGCCCCAGATGTTTTTCAAAGGAGAAGTGAGGTTCGTTTTGTTTTCCGGCAAAACGCTCTTCGTTTCGGTAAGAAAAAAAGCGAGCAGAACGAACATGGATAAATTGATAGAACTCATGATAATTGTTAACTGAAAGAAATGCGTATCGTGAAAAAAAGCCCCGAGCAACGTGCCCGCCGCCATCGCAAAATTATTCAGCCAATAGAGAATACCGTATACTTTTTTTCGCTGTTCAAACGATGTCGAATCAATGACGAGCGCTTCCAGCGGCGGAAATTGCAAACCGACGCTGATGTTGAGAAACAACAACGACAAGAATGCAAAGATTGGAATGACATGTCCGGGAACGTTTCCCGCCGTCAAAAGAAGGGCAGACAGCAATTGCAGCACACTGCCGAAGACGATGATATTTTTCCGTCCAAATTTGTCGGCATAATACCCGCCGCTGAGACTCGCAACCATGCTGGCGAAAACCGGCAGGAAAAACAAAGCTCCCGCTAATGCCGCTCCATAATATTTCGCGAAATAGATGGCAAGGAATGGAAAAATCAAGCACTGTCCACCCATGTTCAAAAAAGCAATCACCATTCGGATTTTTACGTTACGGTGCAATTCCAATCCCGATCGTCCCCCCGTGCTTACTATTCGAACGCGAATTGTAACTTTCTAGTACCGCCTTTTATTCTACACGTGCGAACATTAACATTCATGAGAATATTGGATGATTTTGTACCATGCCGAATTTACCAACTTTTATAAAAAAAAACAGGTTGCCAAAACCTGTTTCTCAGGTGTTGACAACCCGATTTCTATGATCCTACGACAATCTCATTACCTCTTACATTCACGTTGATTCGCTCAACGTTCTCTTCTTCCAGCAACACGTCCGCGATGCCGTCCTCGACCTTTTCTTCGATCGTCCGCCGCAACGGACGCGCTCCGTATTTCGGATCGTAGCCAAGTTCCGCCAATTTCACTTTTGCCTCGTCTGTCACGTGCAGCTTCATGCCTTGAGCTTCTATCGTTGCACGAACTTCATCAATCATCAAATCAACGATGCGAATCAAATGTTCGCGTTCCAGCGGCTTAAATTCGATAATTCCATCGAAACGGTTCAAGAACTCTGGCTTGAAGTATTGTGAAAGCGTCTCGAGCATGCCGGAATCCTGCTGATCGCCGTCTTTACCAAACCCGACCGTTACTCTTTTCACAGCGCTTCCAGCATTGGACGTCATAATGATCACGGTATCCTTGAAGCTGACCGTCCGCCCTTGGCTGTCCGTCAAGCGGCCGTCCTCCATGATTTGCAGGAACATATGCTGCACATCCGGATGGGCTTTCTCAATTTCATCAAGCAGCAAGATGCTGTACGGTTTTCTGCGCACTTGCTCTGTCAATTGCCCGGCTTCCTCATGTCCGACATATCCCGGAGGAGAACCGATCAACTTCGACACGGAATGTTTCTCCATATATTCGCTCATGTCGAGCCGAATCATCGCTTCCTCATCGCCGAACAATTCTTTCGCGAGCGACTTCGACAACTCCGTCTTCCCTACGCCTGTCGGTCCGGCAAACAAGAACGATCCGATCGGACGATTTTTCCGCTTCAAGCCCGCGCGGCTCCGGCGAATCGCCTTCGCCACTTTCTCAACCGCCGGCTCTTGGCCGATCACCATCGCATTCAAATGCTCAGCCAAATGCCGCATCTTCGCCTGTTCGTCTTTCTGCAGCTTACGCACCGGAATGCCCGTTTTCCCTTCCACGATCCGCTGAATCGTTTCCACGGTGACTTTTTCCTTCTTCACCGCCTCGGTCGTATTCCGCAATTCCTCTTCAAGCTTGCGCTCTTCATCGCGCAGCTTCGCTGCGCGTTCGTACTCTTCCCGGGCCGTCGCCTCTTCCTTCTGCTTCGCAATCTCAGCAAGTTTGCTTTCGAGCGCAGACTTCCCTTCGTTCGCGTTCGCCAAATTTATTTTCGAGCCCGCTTCGTCCAATAAGTCGATCGCTTTGTCCGGAAGAAAGCGGTCTTGAATGTAGCGATCCGACAACGTTACACAAGCGCGAATCGCCTCTTCCGTATATTCCACCTCATGATAGTCTTCGTATCGTTGTTGCAAACCTTGCAAAATTTCGACCGCTTCTTCGATCGACGGTTCGTCAACGATTACCGGTTGGAAGCGCCGTTCAAGCGCCGCATCTTTCTCAATTTTGCGGTACTCTTTCAACGTCGTCGCGCCGATCAACTGAATGTCGCCGCGTGCAAGTGCCGGTTTTAGAATGTTCCCGGCATCCATCGAACCGCCTTCGGCTTGGCCGGCTCCAACGAGCAAATGAACTTCATCGACGAAAACGATCGTATCGTCACGTTCTTGAAGTTCGCCGATCAGCTGTTTCATTCGTTCTTCAAACTGCCCGCGAATTCCGGTGTTGGCAACCAACGAAGAAACGTCGAGCAAGTAAATTTGTTTATTTCTAAGTTTTGCGGGCACGTCTCCATCGCAAATTTTCAAAGCCAACCCTTCCGCGATCGCGGTTTTCCCAACGCCCGGTTCACCAATCAAAACCGGATTGTTTTTGTTCCGGCGGTTCAACGTTTCAATGACGCGCTCCACTTCCTTCTCGCGTCCGATCACGGGATCAATCACACCTGCTCTCGCAGCTTGCGTCAAGTTGCGGCCAAGTTCGTCAAGCAACCCGCCGCCTCCGTCTTGCTTCGTTTCGGTGTGGATGCCCGTCTTTTTGCCATGATCCGCCGATTCATTCATGAACGAGTTAAACAAATCGTCGAACGGCGATTGACCGGCAAACGAAGTGAGACTGATGTCCGTCGGAAACTTCATTTCATTTTTTACCTTCGCATAACACGTTTCGCACAAATGCAACGTTTGTTTTTTATGGTTGATTTGCATATTCAATTCGATTGCCGCAGGGTTTTTCTTGCAGTTTTGACAACGCATCACAAGACCTCCCTTTTTCATTTCCATCCAAAAATCGATCAAAGCAGCAAAGGTTGACTTTGACTTTCTTTGACCTTTTACGTTCATTATACCTTGACCTTTTTTGACTTTCAAGGGGGCCGCTCATGAAATTTTTACCTGAATCCCGGATAGGTTCCGACGCCGAAGGCATGATGCTGCCACAATTTATCAACAACCTGTTTTCGTTCCGCTTCATCGATGCAATGGACGAGCACGATGACTTCCGTCAATCGCCTTTTTTTTCGATATTTTTTAAGTGCGTCCCGGTGCATGATCATTCGTATCGAAATGCCGACGACAAAACCGAGTAAAGCGCCGATCACTCCCCAGACGATCGGTCCTGCCGGCAACACAAACCCGTAACTAGCTCCGATTACGGAAAAGGCCGTTCCTAACACCATGCCTAAATCGATAAAGCTCAACCCGTCGGAAGAATGAATGGTATCGAAGATGTTCGCTTTCACTTTCCTTCTTTCGATAGGGACGGCCAAAATGCGGTTTTTCGAAACACCGGTTGCCGTAAGATCGGCCAATGCAAGCTCAAGGTCGTTCGAATGATCGAATGAAGCAAATACGTACAAATCATTTCACCTGCTTTACGGGCATGGTAAATTTGCCGCTTTGATAAGCATGCTTTAAAAGTTCTCTTTGCTGTTGCATGTAGAACTTGTTGTCAATGACGGTATTTAAGTATGCGTCATACATAGAAAACCCGAAGATCGAAGGCAAAAACATGAACCAACCGGCATTTAACACTTCCGTCGCCTCCTGAAGCCTTCCCAGGAAAACAAGGTGCAAGGACGGCAAAATATTCGCGTTATAAATGACGAAAACCGACCAGAACATGAGAAAAAAGGCGATGGAGATCCGCCGCAAATAAAGCTGGCCGAGACCCGGAAGACATAAGGACCAGAGCACCGCGACTGTCGGAATACGCTTGTCCAAATAATTGATTTCAAAAGGCGTCAAATGCAAACGGGGAAGATTGAGCGGTTCGTGTTTGAGCAACAAATAACGACGGTTCAAATCGATCGTGGTCCGGTAGCTGTCCCAAATCGTATAGAAATAGAAGGGGATATAAAGCAGCGTCCACCGGGGATCCAATATATCGAGCGCTTTGTCGAATTGACCTGCGAATGTATAGATGATCGCGATATTTAAATGCATCCGAGTGTTGATGAAAATTTCCCATAAAAATAAGATGGAGCCTCTAATATGATTGTTCAGCAAAAATTGACCAAGACCCGGAAATGCGGCCGACCACCAAGCATTCACGAGCGGACTTTGCAAATAAACGCCGGATCTGCCGAAGATGCCGATAATGACTCGTTTTTGTCCCGCACGATCCGTATTTTCATTCATTATGACCTACGCCCCACCCGTTCACGTATTCTCTTCACTATTTTTTCCAGACAAATGGCAATTATACAGGCAAAGAAAATCCCGCAGCACGGCTGCGGGAATGCCCTGATTTTAGTAAACGTAGGCTGCTCCGACAATAATCAACAAGATGAACAACACGACGATCAAGGCGAATCCTGCGCCTGCTCCGTATCCGTAACTCATCGTATCCACTCCTGTATCGAGGATTCGTGAGATTGCCTCACATTAACACTTTATGAGGAAAAACCGCGAGCGACATAGACTCCTGTACCGAAAATCAGCCCAAATCAAGTTAATGCTCCGGTAAATTCGAATATAACCAATCAACACACCATTCGCTTACCCCCGGAGAAAAAACGACGGGTACCATCGGTTATTATTTAGCTGGGGCAACAATTTGAAATGGGTGCGGCTCTCATTTCGGATCATGAAACGCCGCAAAGGAGTGACGTAAGAAAAAGAGAGACCGAAAAAACTTTATGTTAAACCAACGACATAATGGTTATTAGTAGGTTTTACCGCTTTTCATTAAGCGATCTCGGTCCGGAGCGGTCGGCGGTTGCTCGAACCAATGATTGTCAATCATGATCTTAATGCCGTCAGAGGCGTACTTAGTTATTTCCGCCGACAAGCGGCCGTACGCGACCGCCAAATCTTTCCGCAAACTTGTCGCGATTGCCGACCCATAGAAACCGAGTCCGAGTCCGTTTAAAGTCGACGTCATAAACATTAACAATTTGTCTGAAAACGGGGACTCTGTTGATTCAGTCACCCCTTCGTCTGCAAACACACTTGCCGGCAAGTCGTCTTGATTGAGGATGGAAGAAAACACTTCCACATGTTTTTTGGCAATTTCTTTTCCTCTCTTCATGTAGGACCTTATTTTTTCGTTCGATACGGTTTGTGCAAATCCGGTCATAACCAATTGACCGATGTAATTCCGCTGCACATTCGCATGCAAGTTGGCGATTTCAAGCGACGTAAGCGGACGGTTGTCGCTGAACCACTGGCCGAGAAAGTCTTTTCCGCTAATAGATTCTGAGCCGTCGGGAATCGGAATAGACGGGGAACGGACGTACAACCCTTTTTCCAGCAACAAGTTTGTTGCCCGCTTGTGCAACCGGTTAAAATCGTGCAACCTCCCGGTGAAAAAACCGTAAAGATCCGGACGGGCGGCGAGCGACACCGACAAACTATGAACGTTCAACCCTAACATGCCAAGATGATGCAAATAGTACAATTTGAAAGGATCCGTAAAAAGCCGCGGCGCGTTCAAGTCGACATCTTCATCGGAAAATCCGATCGGCAGCGGCCAGTTTTCTTCTTTAAAAAAACGTTCCAATTGTACAAGTCGACGTTCCGTCGTTCGCAGCGAATACTCAAGAATGTCTTGAATGGCCGGATCATCGACGTGCTGCAGATGGTGTTTCAACAGGCATATCGTTGACCCGTCTTTTAAATACGTCCCCCATAAGCCGGACATTTCGGAAGAAGTGATTCTTGCGGCATGCTCCGTTTCCATACGAATAACCCTCCAGTAGTTTTGATCGCTATTTTTCACTGGAACCCTTCTGCTTATTCATGGTCGGAAAACGGGGCACAACGATCGAGCCATCCAGAAACCGAAAAAAGCACGAAATTCGGCAATACACCGAATTTCGTGCTTTTAATAAAAGATGGAGCATAGCGGGATCGAACCGCTGACCTCAACACTGCCAGTGTTGCGCTCTCCC
>DASSOY010000070.1 GCA_035700025.1 Bacillales bacterium
ACCCAAGGACGCGCGCAAGCGCAAGTCCGGTGACGATGGCGAAGAGGTTCCACCCGTTCCCATGCCGAACACGGAAGTTAAGCTCTTCAGCGCCGATGGTAATGGGGTCTTGTGCCCTGTGAGAGTAGGACGTCGCCGGGCGATATATATTGGAGGATTAGCTCAGCTGGGAGAGCATCTGCCTTACAAGCAGGGGGTCGGCGGTTCGATCCCGTCATCCTCCACCATTCTTTTGCCGGCCTAGCTCAATTGGTAGAGCAACTGAATCGTAATCAGTAGGTTGGGGGTTCAAGTCCTCTGGCCGGCATATCACTCATACTTAGTTCGTCGAATTTCTCATTGCTTGAGTGCGATAGCAGTGGTGTTGAGTGTGTACTTTCAATTCGATATTCTTCCTTGTGAGCCATTAGCTCAGTCGGTAGAGCATCTGACTTTTAATCAGAGGGTCGGAGGTTCGAATCCTCCATGGCTCACCATTTTCTTTTTTTGAAGTACCCAGCCGCGGGTGTGGCGGAATTGGCAGACGCGCTAGATTTAGGATCTAGTGTCTTTGACGTGGGGGTTCAAGTCCCTCCACCCGCACCATCTGTCGTAATGACGCGGAAGTAGTTCAGTGGTAGAACACCACCTTGCCAAGGTGGGGGTCGCGGGTTCGAATCCCGTCTTCCGCTCCATTTAAATTATGCCGGGGTGGCGGAATCGGCAGACGCACAGGACTTAAAATCCTGGGGAGAGGAATCTCCGTGAGGGTTCAAGTCCCTCCCTCGGTATTGCTCAGGATGACTCTTCGAGCGCCCTTAGCTCAACTGGATAGAGCGTCTGACTACGGATCAGAAGGTTGGGGGTTCGACTCCTCCAGGGCGCGCCATTTTAGAAATTAGAAGTGAGAAGTTGGATGTAAGAGCAATAAGTTTTTTTCGAGCATTTCCAACCTCAAACCTCCAATTTCCAACCTCTAGAACGGGAAGTAGCTCAGCTTGGCAGAGCACTTGGTTTGGGACCAAGGGGTCGCAGGTTCAAATCCTGTCTTCCCGACCATTGTTCAAGTTCATAAGGGGCCTTAGCTCAGCTGGGAGAGCGCCTGCTTTGCACGCAGGAGGTCAGCGGTTCGATCCCGCTAGGCTCCACCATATTCATACGAGATGAGTGAGATTAACGAAAAAGTTAACCTCACTTTTTTTATTATTTCCGAGGAAATGCTCAAGTTTTGTCGAATGAAGGGTGTAAGGATCAAGCAGTCTAACACATATAGATTTTATGGAAAAATGTTTTCGTTCGAGAAAGGTGAGGAGACATGTTGGGATTACCTGAAGATGCATGGGTGATGACGATCCGTCTGTTTGTTGCTGCGGTTTTAAGCGGTGTGATCGGCCTAGAGAGAGAGGTTAAACAACATCCGGCCGGATTTCGCACGCATTTGTTGGTCGGTGTAGGTGCCTGCTTAATGATGCTTTTATCCATTTATGGTTTTCAAGAATTCATCGAAGAAAATGAAAATGCGCGTCTCGATCCGGCGAGACTTCCCGCTTATGTTGTCAGCGGAATTGGTTTTTTGGGAGCGGGCACGATTCTCGTTCACGGGGTAACGGTGAAAGGTTTAACGACAGCAGCATCAATTTGGGTGGTTGCCGGTATCGGCCTCGTTGTCGGAAACGGGATGTTTTTTGAAGCGGTATTGACCACGATCATCGTCGTCCTTAGTTTACTCTTTTTGAACAAATTCGAAAAAACTTGGATTGGCCGTGCCAGTGCGGAACGTTTGAATGTCGTGGTCAGGAACAAGGCGGTTGAATTATCAACGGTGGTCAACCTCGTTGAGAAACAAAACATTGAGGTGCATAAAATTTTAGTTGAGGATTATCCGAATCATCGGGAGCTCGACTTGATCAAATATACGTTGGTCGTTTCGTACCCCGAACGAAAGTTAACACCGAAGATTTATGATGATTTGTATTCGGTCGACTATATTTACAAAGTGTATACGACCGATTAAAGGCTGCCAAGACCGGCCATAATGGAAGTGAAGTTCATTTACAAACGGTCGCCGAATCGCTATAATACAAGTAAGATCAAAGATAGTCAAAGTCAAAAGGAGAAGAGGAAAGTTGAAAAACATTTCGGACATCATTGAGCAATATTTGAAAAAGGCTTTGCATGGGAGCGGCGACGATGTTGTCGAAATCAAGCGCAGCGAAATGGCGGAAAAATTTCAATGTGTCCCTTCTCAAATCAATTATGTGATCAACACGCGCTTCACGATTGAAAAAGGTTATATTGTGGAAAGTAAAAGAGGAGGAGGGGGATACATCCGCATCATTAAGGTCGTCCCTGAAGACGACGTGCATTTGCTCGACGATGCGATGGCGTTGATCGACCATCGTGTATCCCAACAGACCGCGGAAGCGATCGTCCTTCGGTTGCTTGAAGAAGAAGTGATTACGAAACGCGAAGCGAAAATGATCTTGAGCGCGGTCGACCGGACGGTGCTGAATGTTGAACTGCCGCTTCGTGACGAATTAAGGGCGCAAATTTTAAAAGCGATGTTGATCACCTTGAAGTATAAAAATTAACGCGGGAGGGAGTGGGAGTCCTATGGAATGTCAAGAATGCCATGTAAGACCCGCGACGCTTCATTTTACGAAAATCGTTAATGGCGAAAAAAACGAAATTCATATATGTGAGCAGTGCGCGAAGGAAAAAGGGGATTTTCATCCGGCTTCGAACAGTTTTTCGATTCATCACTTGTTGTCGGGACTGCTCGGCTTTGAAGATTCGGTCGGCAGCCAAGGGGCGATGCCCTTACAGAACGAGGAGCCTGACAAATGCCCGAATTGCGGCATGACTTACGGGCAATTCACGAAAAGCGGAAAGTTTGGCTGCTCCCGTTGTTACGAAGTGTTCGAGGAAAAACTCGACCCCATCTTCCGAAGGGTTCACGGCGGAAATGTTCGTCATACGGGGAAGATTCCGAAACGCGCCGGAAGCGGCATCAAAGTAAAGCAGCAATTGGAGGAATTGAGAGCCCGGCTGCAAGAACATATTCGAAAAGAAGAGTTTGAGAAAGCCGCCCAAGTGCGGGATCAGATTCGTTCATTGGAAAAAAAGGGGGAATAGCCGATGTCCTCTTTGGAACGGTTTATGGCTGATGCAGTCAGCCCGTGGATGAGCGCAAAAGGCCCAGATGCCGATATCGTATTGTCGAGCCGGATTCGCTTGGCTCGCAATTTGCATTCGTATCCATTCCCCATTTATGCTTCTTCCGAAACGAGTCTTCACGTCTATAATGAATTAAAGGAAAAGGTGAATGGAAAATCGTACAGTGACCTCGGGAAATTTGACATGGTCACGATTTCCGAACTCAACCCGATCGAGAAACGTGCACTCGTGGAAAAGCATATGATTAGTCCGTATCTCGCGGAAGATTCGGTACACGGCGCGTTGCTCATCAACGAAAGCGAATCCGTCGGCATTATGATTAACGAGGAAGATCATCTTCGCATCCAATGCTTGTTTCCGGGATTTCAACTGAACGAGGCTCTTACGCTGGCGAACGGCATTGATGATTGGCTTGAGCAAAAACTCGACTACGCCTTTGATGAAAAAAGGGGCTATTTAACGAGTTGCCCAACAAACGTCGGTACAGGTATGCGCGCATCCGTGATGATGCACTTGCCTGCGCTAGTGATGACGCAACAAATGAATCGCATCGCTCCGGCTATTAACCAGCTCGGATTGGTCGTTAGAGGCATTTACGGAGAAGGAAGCGAAGCACTCGGCAACGTCTTTCAAATTTCGAACCAAATCACATTAGGAAAATCCGAACAAGACATCGTCGAAGATTTGCGTGGTGTCGCGATGCAGTTGATCCAACAAGAAAGAAGTGCCCGCAAATCGCTTTTGGATTCGTTGAAAATCCGAATGGAAGACAGGGTTTGGCGTTCGTATGGGACATTGGCGCACAGCCGGGTGATTCAATCGAAAGAAGCAGCCACCTGTTTGTCCGATTTGCGTCTCGGCATCGACATGGGCCTGATTGAAGGGGTCTCGCGGGAAATTTTAAATGAATTAATGATCTTGACCCAGCCGGGATTTTTGCAGCAATACGCAGGAAAAACACTCAGCTCTGAAGAAAGAGACGTACTGAGAGCCACTCTTATTAGAAAGAGATTAAAATTGGAAAACAAGCACGAGACATCCGATTAACAGGAGGCGAGAAACGCTATGATGTTTGGAAGATTTACGGAACGCGCACAAAAAGTGCTGGCCCTTTCTCAAGAAGAGGCCGTGCGCTTAGGCCATAATAATGTCGGCACCGAACATATTTTGCTCGGTCTTGTTCGAGAAGGCGAAGGCATTGCCGCAAAAGCGCTCGCAGCTTTAGGACTCGAAACCGAAAAAATTCAAAAAGAAGTGGAGACGCTGATTGGCCGAGGGCAGGACGCGGTGCAGACGATCCATTACACCCCGCGTGCGAAAAAAGTGATTGAATTGTCGATGGACGAAGCGCGCAAGCTCGGGCATTCCTATGTCGGTACGGAACACATCTTGCTCGGGCTTATTCGCGAAGGTGAGGGCGTAGCCGCGAGAGTGTTAAACAACCTCGGCATCAGCTTGAATAAAGCGCGCCAACAAGTGTTGCAGCTCCTGGGAAGCAGTGAATCGTCGTCTGCCGGGCACCAAGGTACACGTGGAGCTGGCGGCGCTAACACGCCGACGCTGGACAGCTTGGCACGCGATCTCACGCAATTGGCGCAAGAAGGCGGACTCGATCCGGTTATTGGACGCAGCAAGGAAATCGAGCGCGTCGTTGAGGTGTTGAGCCGCCGGACGAAAAACAATCCCGTGCTGATCGGCGAGCCGGGCGTCGGTAAGACGGCCATTGCTGAAGGGTTGGCGCAGCAAATCGTCAACAATGAAGTTCCCGAGATTTTGCGCGATAAGCGTGTCATGACATTGGATATGGGGACGGTCGTCGCCGGTACGAAGTACCGCGGTGAGTTCGAGGACCGCTTGAAAAAGGTGATGGACGAAATTCGCCAGGCTGGAAATATTATTTTGTTCATCGATGAATTGCATACGTTGATTGGTGCGGGCGGTGCCGAAGGCGCGATCGATGCGTCGAACATTTTGAAGCCTGCGCTCGCGCGCGGAGAACTGCAGTGCATCGGTGCGACAACGCTTGACGAGTACAGGAAATATATCGAAAAAGATGCCGCGTTGGAACGCCGGTTCCAACCGATTACGGTCGATGAACCGTCGAAAGAGGAATCGGTACAAATTTTAAAAGGATTGCGTGACCGCTATGAAGCGCACCATCGCGTCACGATCACAGACGAAGCTATCGAGGCAGCGGTTCAGCTTTCGGCCCGTTACATTTCCGACCGCTTCCTTCCCGATAAAGCCATTGACTTGATCGATGAAGGGGCATCGAAAGTACGGCTGCGTTCGTACACGGCGCCGCCGAATTTGAAAGAGTTGGAGCAAAAGCTCGAAGAAATCCGCAAGGAGAAAGATGCGGCGGTGCAAGGACAGGAATTCGAGAAAGCGGCGTCGTTGCGCGACAGCGAGCAGAGGTTGCGCGAGCAGCTGGAAGCGACGAACAAAGAATGGAAGGCGAAGCAAGGGCAGGAAAATACGGAAGTGACACCGGAAGATATTGCGCAAGTTGTCGCGAACTGGACCGGTATTCCGGTCAAGAAGCTCGAACAGGAAGAGAGCGAGCGGTTGTTGAAAATGGAAGAAATCCTGCATAATCGCGTCGTCGGGCAGGAAGAAGCTGTGAAGTCGGTTTCGCAGGCCATTCGCCGTGCACGTGCGGGGCTGAAAGATCCGAAGCGGCCGATCGGTTCGTTCATCTTCCTCGGACCAACAGGTGTCGGCAAAACGGAATTGGCGCGAGCGGTTGCAGAAGTGTTGTTTGGTGACGACGAAGCGATCCTTCGCATCGACATGTCGGAATACATGGAGAAGCATACGACTTCGCGACTGGTCGGTTCGCCTCCGGGTTATGTTGGTCATGAAGAAGGCGGACAGTTGACGGAAAAAGTACGACAAAAACCGTATTCGGTCATCTTGCTCGACGAAATCGAGAAAGCGCATCCGGAAGTGTTCAACATTTTGCTGCAAGTGCTTGAAGACGGGCGGTTGACGGATTCGAAAGGACGCACGGTCGATTTCCGAAACACCGTATTGATCATGACGTCAAACGTTGGCGCGCAAGAACTGAAGCGTAACAGTCATGTCGGGTTCAATGTCGAAACCGAAACGAAAGCGGAATACAGCAAAATGAAAGAAAAAGTGATGAGCGAGTTAAAGCGCACGTTCCGTCCTGAGTTTCTTAATCGAATCGATGAAATCATCGTGTTCCACGCCCTTGAAAGGGAACATTTGAAGAAGATTGTTTCCTTGATGTCCGAACAGCTGAAACGGCGTTTGAAAGAACAAGATATCGATCTTGAATTGACGCCGAAAGCGGAAGAGAAAATTGTCGAACTCGGCTATGATCCCGAATACGGAGCACGTCCGTTGCGCCGTGCGCTTCAGAAGCAAATCGAGGATCGTTTGTCTGAAGAGTTGTTGAAAGGAAACATCGAAAAAGGAAAGAAAGTCAAAATCGGCATAAAAAACGGCGAATTCTCTGTAGAAACAACCGTGAAAACCGGCTCTTAAAGCCGTTTCCCCGGAAGACGCCAGTCTTTCGGGTTTTCTTTCTTTGATTCAGCGGGGGGGATCGGTCATGGCGAAAACGAAAGTGAAATATATTTGTCAAGAGTGCGGTTATGAGTCTCCGAAATGGATGGGGCGTTGCCCTGGATGCCAAACGTGGAATACGATGGTCGAAGAAACGTTCCGGCAGGCGACGCCTTCTTCTCGAGCCGGCCTGACGCAGGCGGCGGGCGGAAAACCAATTGCGATTTCGGACGTAAAAGGCGAAAAAGAACCCCGGGTGACAACGGAAATGAGCGAGCTGAACCGCGTGCTCGGCGGTGGAATTGTCCCTGGATCGCTTGTGCTCGTGGGAGGCGATCCGGGTATTGGCAAATCGACGCTGCTCCTGCAAACGTCCGATCAATTGGCACGTAAAGGATATAAAGTGTTGTACATTTCCGGCGAAGAATCAGCAAAACAAACAAAGCTGCGTGCTGAGCGTTTTGGCATCAACGCAGCAGAATTGTATGTGATGGCAGAAACCGACCTTGACTTAATCGAAAAAGCTGTGGGCGAGCTGAAGCCGAATTTTTTAATCGTCGATTCGATTCAGACCATCCATCGAAATGATTTGTCTTCCGCTCCCGGCAGTGTTTCACAGGTGAGGGAATGTACAGGCGGATTGATGAAAATTGCAAAGATGAGCGGCGTCGCGACTTTTATCGTCGGCCATGTTACAAAAGAAGGTTCGATTGCCGGGCCGCGGCTGCTTGAACATATGGTTGATGCGGTGCTGTACTTTGAAGGGGAACGCCATCATACATACCGGATTTTGCGTGCGGTCAAAAATCGATTTGGTTCGACGAATGAAATCGGTGTGTTTGAAATGAAAGAAGCGGGACTTGCGGAAGTGCTTAATCCTTCGGAGATTTTTCTCGAAGAGCGGTCGAAAGGCGCAGCCGGTTCGACTGTTGTTGCTTCTATGGAAGGAACCCGTACGGTTCTTGTCGAAGTGCAGGCGCTGATTACACCGACGAGTTTTGGCAATCCGCGCAGAATGGCGACCGGTATAGACCATAATCGCGTATCTTTGCTTATGGCGGTTCTTGAAAAACGTGTAGGGATGCTGCTTCAAAACCAAGATGCCTATTTGAAAGTTGCCGGCGGTGTGCGTCTAGACGAACCTGCCATTGATCTCGCGATAGCCGTCAGCATTGCTTCAAGTTTTCGTGATCGAGCGGCAAATCCGAGCGATGTGGTCATCGGCGAAGTCGGACTCACCGGCGAAGTGCGAAGGGTATCGAGAATCGAACAGCGCATTCATGAAGCAGCAAAGCTCGGATTCACGAGGGCGATCATCTCCGCGAAAAACCTCGGGGGCTGGTCGGCTCCGGCAGGCATTGAAGTCGTCGGAGTCCGTACTGTTGCTGAAGCATTACAGCATACGTTGGGAGGCTAGCACATGGATCAAAACCAAATCAGTGAAATATTGCAATTCGTCGCTCCAGGCACTCCACTGCGGGAAGGCATTGACAACGTGCTGCGTGCAAAAACGGGCGGGTTGATCGTCGTCGGCTTCAATGATCGCGTGGAAAAAGTGGTCGAGGGGGGTTTTTCCATCGACTGCCCGTTCTCCCCGGCGGCTTTGTACGAGCTGGCGAAAATGGACGGGGCGATTATTTTAAATGGAAATGGAACGCGGATATTGCGGGCCAACACGCAATTGATTCCGGATTCTTCGGTTCCTTCGAACGAAACAGGCATTCGCCACCGAAGCGCGGAACGAGTGGCGATTCAAACGGCAACGCTCGTCATTTCGATCTCGCAGCGCAGGGATGTCGTGACCCTTTACCGGGAACATTTTCGTTACACGTTGAATGAAATCGGCGTAATGCTCGCGAAAGCGAATCAGGCGATTCAAACCTTAGAAAAATATAAAACGGTGCTCGATCAAGGCGTCACCGATCTTGGCGCACTTGAATTCGAGGAGTTGGTCACGTTTCAAGAAGTCACCCAAGTTCTTCACCGCATTGGAATGGTTTTGAAAATCAAAAACGAAATCGGCAAATACGTCAATGAACTGGGAACGGAAGGTCGTCTCATAAAGATGCAAATGCAAGAGCTCGTGGCTGGAGTGGAGAAGGAAACGATATGGCTCATCCGCGATTATGCACGGAATAAAGACATGGATCCGAATCATATCATGGAACAGTTGGGCAAACTGTCGAACGATGAATTAATGCAGGAGCGCGTCATTATGAAGCTTCTCGGTTATCCGCAAGGCACCCCATCCGAAGAAAGCATTTATCCGCGCGGGTACCGGATTTTGCACAAAATCCCCCGCTTGCCTTCCGCGATCGTCGAAAATTTAACGAACGAGTTCGACCATTTGAACCACATCATGAAGGCCACGATCAATCAGTTGGATGACGTCGATGGTATCGGAGAAATTCGCGCCAGAAAAATCAAACACGGCCTTGAACGGATCCAAGAGCAATTATTTGTCGATCGGAATCTATAATTGACGAAAACTGAAATGATGTGTTAAAATACTAAATTCCCTTCATTGACACCATTAAAGGCCTATGTTACCGTATAATCAACCGGCTTATGGAAAATTTTATGAGTCATCCGTGTAACATTCGAGTGAAGATTTGGTTACAATGGGGCATAAAGGGTGTGAAAATGCACCCGTTCATATTAAATTAAAATCATAGGGTTTCAAATTTGCTGTTTTGGTCATAATGGTTGAGGAGGTGAATAACGATGAAAAGAATCGTACAATTGTTTTTTGTCATAATCGGTGCGACCATCGGTTTTGCTTTTATCCCGCAGCTTATTCGAATTTTGAATTTCGGCGACACGCCGCCGTGGGTGACTGACTCTTATACGGGGGCCATTATCGGGGCGCTGTTGTTCTATGTGCTTACGATTTGGATGGCGGATTCGGTCGTGAACTGGATCAAGATGCTTGAAGAGCGTCTCGTCAAAGCTCCGGTCGGAGATGTAATGTTCGGAACTTTCGGGCTTGTTTTCGGTCTTATTGTTGCTATTTTAATTCCTTTACCGCCGATGGATTATCCGGCCTTGAAATGGGCGATTTCCTTTTTGCTTGCCTGTTTGTTCGCTTATTTCGGTTTTCGCGTCGGTTTCAAGAAACGTGACGAACTGATCGGCGTTTTTACAGTTTCGGCGAAAACGAAGGAAAAGAAGAAAGATCCGGACGACCCGCTGTCGCCGGCAAGCGTGAAAATGAAAATTCTCGACACAAGCGTGATCATCGACGGGCGGATCGCAGACATCTGTCAAACCGGCTTCCTCGAAGGCACATTAGTGATTCCTCGATTTGTCCTTGAAGAATTGCAGCATATCGCCGATTCGTCGGATGTGTTGAAACGAAATCGTGGAAGACGCGGACTTGATATCTTAAACCGGATTCAAAAAGAGCTCGATGTGAAAGTGGAAATTTACGAAGGTGATTTCGAGGAGATCTCCGAGGTCGACAGCAAGCTGGTCAAACTTGCGAAGCTTGTTTCGGGCATAGTTGTGACGAACGATTTCAATTTAAACAAAGTTTGTGAATTGCAAGGCGTGGCCGTCTTGAACATCAATGATCTGGCGAATGCGGTTAAACCAGTCGTCCTGCCGGGTGAAGAGTTGAAAGTTCAAGTCATCAAAGACGGGAAAGAGCATAACCAAGGTGTCGGCTATCTGGATGACGGAACGATGATCGTCGTCGAAGAAGGAAGAGATTACATCGGAAAGACGATCGAAGTGCTTGTGACAAGTGTACTGCAAACTTCGGCAGGACGAATGATTTTCGCGAAACCGAAGCTGATGGAGCGGGCGTTGTAATGACAACCCCGCTTCATCTTTTGCATTTTCGGCGGTTTCCCTTTATTGTAGAAAACGAATGAAAAACGCATCATGGCAGGGGAAACCAATCGATGAACTATAAAGTCGTTATTCCGGCCGCGGGAGAAGGGAAACGCATGAAAGCCGGAAAAAACAAGTTATGGCTCGAAATCGGCGGAAAACCGCTCATCGTCCATGCGATCGAAGTGTTTCAGGCGGATCCCGAGTGCGAGGGTGTAATCACGGCCGTTGCTCCATCGGAGCAAGCGGATATGGCCGCGTTGTTCACGCGGTACGGGTTATCAAAGGTGGAACGACTCGTATCGGGAGGGGCGGAGCGGCAACATAGTGTGCATGCCGGTTTAAAAGCGTGCGCACGCGCTAGTGATGCCATCGTGCTTATCCATGACGGTGCCCGCCCCTTCGTTACACACCGGCTCATTCGCCGGCTGACGGAGGCTGCGGACAAGAGCGGAGCGGCGATACCGGCGGTCCCCGTCAAAGATACGGTGAAGCGGGTGAACGAAGGGCGTGTAGCGGAAACGCTTGAACGTTCGAGCTTGTGGGCAGTGCAAACGCCTCAGGCGTTTCGGCTGTCGTTGATTTTACAAGCGCACGAGGAGGCCGCCCAAAAGGGGAAAGTCGGCACGGACGATGCTTCGCTCGTTGAATGGTCGGGACACGAGGTTACCGTCGTAACGAGCGATTACGATAATTTAAAAGTAACGACGCCCGAGGATCTCGTGATCGCCAGGGCGATCATGATGAAACGACGGGAGGAGCTTCGATGAGAATCGGACACGGTTTCGACGTCCATCGCTTCGGCAAAGGACGTCCGTTGATTCTGGGCGGCATCGAGATCCCTTATGAATTAGGGTTGCTCGGCCATTCCGACGCTGATGTACTTTTGCACGCTGTAAGCGATGCGCTGCTCGGAGCCGCTGCACTCGGTGATATTGGCACGCATTTTCCGGACACAGATCCGGCATACAAAGACGCTGATTCGTATAAATTACTCGAGAGGGTGCGCGAACTTGTTTCCGACAAAGGCTATCGTTGTTCGAACGTGGATGCAACGATCATTGCGCAACAGCCGAAAATGAATCCGCATATACGGCAAATGCGCGAAACCATTGCGGCGGCCCTTGAGACCGACGTCGAGCGCGTAAACGTGAAAGCGACGACGACGGAAAAACTCGGTTTTCCGGGGCGCGGGGAAGGCATCGCCGCGGAAGCGGTCGTATTGATTGAGGAAAAGCAACGTTAAGAGGTGAACAGGAAATGGGAAAAGAAGTTAGGGTGCGGTATGCGCCAAGCCCGACCGGGCATTTACATATAGGAAACGCACGAACGGCATTGTTTAATTACTTGTTTGCAAGAAGCCGCGGTGGAACATTCGTTATTCGTGTTGAGGATACCGACCGGAAACGGAACATCGAGGGCGGGGAATACAATCAGCTGGAAAACTTGAAATGGCTCGGCATTGATTGGGACGAAAGCGTCGATGTCGGCGGCGAATACGGGCCGTACCGGCAAATGGAGCGGCTCGATATCTATGCCAAACATGTAGACGAGTTGTTCGAGCGCGGCCATGCGTACAAATGTTATTGCACGGAAGAAGAGCTTCAGCAAGAGCGGGAAGCGCAGCTGGCAAAAGGGATTGCGCCGAGGTATTCCGGCAAATGCCGTCATTTGAGCGACGAAGATCGAAAAACGTTGGACGCCGAGGGGCGTAAGCCGAGCGTGCGGTTCAAGGTAACTCCGGGCAAGGTGTACCGCTTCAACGACATCGTAAAAAAAGAAGTCTCGTTTGAATCGGACGGCATCGGGGATTTTGTGATTGTGAAAAAAGACGGGGTGCCGACGTACAATTTTGCCGTGGCGGTCGACGACCATTTGATGGCCATTTCCCACGTCCTCCGCGGCGATGACCACATTTCGAACACGCCGAAGCAATTGATGGTTTACGAAGCGTTCGGTTGGGAACCGCCGACATTCGGCCATATGACGCTCATCGTCAATGAGAATCATAAAAAATTGAGCAAACGCGACGAGTCCATCATTCAGTTCATCGAACAATATAAAGCGCTCGGCTATTTGCCGGAAGCGTTGTTTAATTTTATTACGTTGCTCGGATGGTCTCCAAAAGGCGAGGAAGAGCTGTTCTCCCGGGAGGCATTCATTCAACTTTTTGATCCGGAACGATTATCGACCTCTCCCGCCGTTTTTGACACACATAAGCTGAAATGGATGAATAACCAATACATTAAGAAGTCTTCTTTGGATCGTGTTGTTGACTTGGCGCTGCCGCATTTGATCGAAGCCGGAAAACTGCCTGCCGATCTCGACGACGAAAGACGTGCCTGGGCGCGGGAATTGATTGCTTTGTATCATGAGCAATTGTCCTTCGGAGCCGAAATTGTGGAACTCACCGACTTGTTTTTCCGCGAATCGCTTGTTTATGACGACGAGGCAATGGAAGTGCTTCGCCAAGACCAAGTGCCTGAAGTGCTAGAGGAGCTCGATCGCCAATTGGAAGCGCTGGCTGCCTATGAACCGAAAGCGATTTTTCAAGCGGTAAAAGCCGTGCAAAAAGAAACGGGCCATAAAGGGAAAAAATTGTTCATGCCGGTTCGCGTAGCAGCGACGGGGCAAACGCATGGTCCGGAATTGCCAAAAGCCTTGTATTTGTTAGGAAAAGACACGGTCTCCAAGCGACTGCGCGAGGCGTTGGCACAGTTGGGCTGATTGCTTCACATTTTCTGGTTGATGTAATATAGTAAAGAAAAATCCACAGGTGAAAACGTTGAAAAGGAAAAGTAGAGTGCTGATCGATTGTCCAGAGAGAACCTCCGTTGGCTGAAAGAGGTTTCAACCGGCAGCATTCGAATGCCCCTTCGAGTCCCTTCTTGAACGGAGTAAAGAAGGGCGGGTTCGGCCCGTTATCCTTATGAGCGGGAATGTGCGCGGCGCATTCCAAGCAGAGTGGGACCACGTTATTGACGTCTCTGTGTCATCGGCACGGGGGCGTTTTTATTTCGGAACGGGAAGGATATTGTGTCCGCTTAGAAGTGCATCGACGTTTGTATGTCGACAGGAATGGAGCGCGACAATGCGGTTGATCCAAGGGATTGTTAAGGGCAACGAGACCACATGTTGTTTTGCTTCAGGAGGGAGCAAAGATGTTTAAGAAATTTCGAGAGGATATAGATGTTGTGTTTGATCAAGATCCGGCAGCACGCAATTACTTCGAGGTCATTTTTACTTATTCCGGCGTGCACGCCGTTTGGTCGCATCGATTCGCCCATTGGTTATGGCGACGGAAGCGGTTCTTTCTCGCCCGTTTGATTAGTCAAATTAGTCGTTTCTTCACCGGAATTGAGATCCACCCCGGGGCGAAGATCGGAAGCCGGTTTTTCATCGATCACGGCATGGGCGTCGTCATTGGCGAGACGTGCGAAATCGGCGACAATGTTACGATTTATCAAGGCGTCACCCTCGGCGGAACCGGCAAGGAAAAAGGCAAGCGTCACCCGACGATTGAGGACAACGTCCTTATTTCGACAGGAGCGAAAATTCTCGGCTCGATCACGATTGGGGCGAATTCAAAAGTCGGCGGAGGTTCGGTGGTGCTGGATGACGTTCCTCCAAACTCGACGGTAGTCGGCATTCCCGGCAGAGTCGTCAAGCAGGACGGAGTGCGCGTACGCAAAGACCTCGATCACCATTTCCCTGATCCGGTCGATGCGAAATGTGCGCAAATGGAAGAAGATATTCGCCGCCTGCAGCGTGAACTCGAACAGTTGAAGGGAGAGAAAAGTCGTGAGCATACGCGTTTATAATACGTTAACGCAGCAAAAGGAAACATTTCGGCCGCTTGAAGAAGGAAAAGTGAAAATGTATTTTTGCGGACCGACGGTATATAACTATATTCATATCGGAAACGCCCGCCCGGCCATTGTGTTCGACATGGTGCGCCGTTATTTACAGTACCGCGGATATGACGTGAATTTTGTGTCGAACTTTACAGATGTCGATGATAAAATTATCCGCGCAGCCGCGGAAGCCGGCGAGGAAGTGTTTGCGCTGACCGACCGGTTCATCGAGGCTTATCACAAGGACGTAGGTGCGCTCGGCGTCGAACAAGCGGATTTGCATCCGCGCGTGACGGAAACGATGGACGACATTATCACTTTCATCGAGAAACTCGAGCAGAAAGGATACGCTTACGCTTCCGGCGGCGACGTATATTTTCGCACGAGAAAATTCGATCAATACGGCAAGCTTTCCCATCAGGCAGTGGATGAGCTGCGCTCGGGCGCGCGCATCGAAATCGGGGAACATAAAGAAGATCCGCTTGATTTCACGCTTTGGAAAGCGGCGAAGGAAGGCGAAATTTCTTGGGAAAGTCCGTGGGGGAAAGGACGTCCCGGCTGGCATATCGAATGCTCGGCGATGGTGAAGAAATATTTAGGCGACACGATCGACATTCATGCCGGCGGCCAAGATTTAATTTTTCCCCATCACGAAAACGAAATCGCGCAATCGGAAGCTCTGAACGACGAACCGATGGCGAAATATTGGCTTCATAACGGCTACATCAACATCAATAATGAAAAAATGTCGAAATCGCTCGGGAACTTCGTGCTTGTCCACGATTTGATCAAAGAACGCGATCCTGAAGTGATCCGCTTTTTCATGTTGAGCGTTCATTACCGAAACCCGATCAACTTCAATGCCGAATTGATCGACAGCGCTGCACAAGGGCTGCAACGAATTCGTACGGCGGTCGCGAATGCCGCTGATCGTCTGCAAATGAGTACGGATCTAGGCGAACCGACAGATCGGTTTGACGGGTACAGGGATCGGTTTATCGCAGCCATGGATGACGACTTCAATACAGCAAACGCGATCGCGGTTCTGTTTGATCTCGCCAAGGAAACGAACGTTTATTTGCAAGAGGATAATAGTTCGAAACAAGTGCTGGAGGACATTCTCGCTTTGTTTGGCGAGGCGGAAACGGTGCTTGGAGTGCCGTTAAGGGAAGAGCAAGGCGTGCTTGATGAGGAAATTGAAACGCTCATCGAAAAGAGAGAGGCGGCCCGGAAGGATCGCGATTTTCAGTTGGCCGATCAAATACGCGACGACTTGAAAGCGCAAGGTGTTCTTTTGGAAGACACGCCGCAAGGAGTAAGGTGGCGAAGGCAGCCATGATCGATGTGAAACAAATGAACGCACTCACGCTTGCTTACATCGGCGATGCGGTGATCGAGCTGTACGTACGCAGACGCTTGCTTGAGCAAGGCTTGACAAAGCCGAACGATTTGCACCAGAGTGCCGTGCAATACGTGTCCGCCGAGGCGCAGGCGGACGTGCTGCATCGGTTGTTGGCCTCGGATTTGCTTGATGACGAGGAAACGGCGGTCGTGCGGCGGGGGCGCAATGCGAAATCGGCGACGATTCCGAAGAATACGGAGGTGCAAACGTACCGGTACGGTACGGCGTTCGAAGCGCTCATTGGCTATCACCATTTGAACGAAAACGAGGCGCGCGTCATGGAGATCGTCGACCGGATGTTTGCTTGGGTGGAAGCAGGTGATTTTCGTTGACGAGTGAATGGATCATCGGACGCAACCCGGTCCGTGAAGCGTTAAAAGCCGGGCGGGAAATCAATAAAATTTGGATGGCTGACCACGCGCGCGGTTCGATGCGGGCATTGCTTGGGCTTGCGAAAGAACAAGGCGTGTTCGTTCAGGTGGTTCCGAAGCAAAAGCTCGATCAGATGGCGGACGGCAAAAATCACCAAGGCGTAATTGCTTCTGTCGCGGCACACCGCTATGCGGAACTCGAAGACTTGTTTCGTCGAGCCGAAGAACGGGACGAGCCCCCTTTCTTCGTGCTTTTGGACGAGCTCGAAGACCCGCATAATCTCGGTGCCATCTTGCGTACGGCGGACGCGACGGGCGTGCACGGTGTGATCATTCCGAAGCGGCGTTCATCGGGGTTGACATCCGTTGTAGCAAAGACGTCTGCCGGGGCGATTGAATACGTTCCCGTCGTGCGCGTTACGAATCTCGCGCGAACGATGGATGCGTTGAAAAAAAGAGGGATTTGGTTCGCGGGTGCGGCCGGTGAGGCGGAACAGGATTACCGGGAGGCACCGTTGGACATGGCCATTGGTCTCGTCATCGGGAATGAGGGAAAAGGCGTCAGTCGGCTTGTGAAAGAAAAATGCGATTTCCTCGTACGGCTGCCGATGGCCGGCAAGGTGTCTTCGCTGAACGCTTCGGTTGCTGCGGCGCTGCTCATGTACGAGGTCTACAGGAAACGACGCCCTTCGGGAGTGTAGCCGGTGGATATTTTATTAGTTGACGGTTACAACATGATTGGGGCTTGGCCGGATTTGAAGAAACTGAAAGAAACCGATTTTGCGGCAGCCCGCGATTTGCTGATTGAGAAAATGGAAGAGTATCAAGCGATAACCGGATTCCGGGTGATCGTCGTCTTCGATGCCCATTCCGCTGCGGCGGGGTTGCGGCGGGAAGACGGCCGCTCCGTCGAAGTTATTTTTACAAGGCAAAATGAAACGGCCGATGAAAGAATCGAGAAGCTCGCGATTTCTTTGAAGAATGCGAACACGCAAGTTCACGTGGCGACTTCCGACGCGACCGAACAATGGGCGATCTTCGGGCAAGGGGCATTGCGGAAATCCGCCCGCGAGTTGTACAACGAAGTCTGCCGCATGGAAAGGCAAATTACCGCCAAATTAATCGAAGAGTGCCAAAAAAAACCATTCGGAAAAATAAACTTTCCTTCGAAAATCGCCGATATATTTGAAAAGTGGCGGCGCGAAGGCAAATAGACCCTTGACCGTGTCGAAAAATTTACTGTATAATATTGCTACTAGACTGCTACCAGGTTATGAGTCGGGGGGATGGTTGTGAGTTTTGACCTCAAGTTGAAGTCCCATGCTGTTATGTACGATACATTGGAAGACGAGCGTTTGGTCGATTGTGTGCATAAAGGCGATAACAAGGCCCTGGAATATTTAATTGATAAGTACAAGAATTTCGTGAAAGCGAAAGCGAGGTCGTATTTTCTCGTCGGAGCCGACAGGGAAGACATCATTCAAGAAGGCATGATCGGCCTGTTTAAAGCGATCCGCGATTTTCAAGACGATAAATTATCCTCGTTCAAGGCGTTTGCTGAACTTTGCATAACAAGGCAGATGATTACCGCGATCAAAACGGCGACCCGGCAAAAGCACATTCCTCTCAACTCTTATGTTTCGTTGGACAAGCCCATTTATGACGAAGATTCGGACCGCACGCTGCTCGACGTCATTTGCGGTTCAAAGGTGAGCGATCCGGAAGAAACAATCATTCATCAGGAAGAATTCGACAATATAGAGGGAAAAATGTCGGAAATTTTGAGCGATTTAGAACAAAATGTGCTCATGCTCTACTTGGATGGACGTTCCTACCAAGAAATCTCGGTAGATTTAAATCGTCACGTGAAATCAATTGATAATGCGCTGCAAAGAGTCAAACGGAAATTCGAACGATATTTGGAACTGAAGGAAGTCCGCATCTAAGCAGGGGAAACCCTGTTTTTTCTTTTTCGGCGACCGGGCCTTGCCTTCGCGTTGACACTGTTGCGAAGCGTGTGATAGAGTGGTAAAAGTGGTATTAGAGTGCGGACAAGCAGGTGAAACAGATGGCTAACAAGAACAAGGTCGCCTTGGCCTGTGCGGAATGCGGGAGAAGAAACTATTCATTCCCGAAAAGCCGTTCCCGGACGGAACGGGCAGAATGGAAGAAGTATTGCAAGTATTGCAAGTCTCATACGATTCATCGTGAAACTAAGTAAGCATTGGAAGCTGGAGGTACACTGAAGATGGCGAACCCAATTGAACGTTCGACGAGATTTATTCGTAATGTCCTCATCGAGTTGAAACGAGTGACATGGCCGACTCGCCGGCAACTCATTAGTTATACGGTCACCGTTTTGATTACGGTTACGTTTATAGCCGTTTTTTTTGCGTTAATCGATTTAGGCATTTCCAAACTGATTCGCGTCATTTTATAGCAATCGATTTCGGATAAGGTTAAATCGCCCCGCATAAGGTAACGATGGTAAGGCAAAAGCTTTGGGGAGGGAAAACCCAACACAAATGGAGAAAAATTGGTATGTCGTGCACACGTATTCAGGCTATGAAAATAAAGTGAAAACAAATTTAGAGAAACGCGTTGAATCGATGGGCATGACTGATAAAATTTTCCGCATCCTCGTCCCGGTCGAAGAAGAAACCGAGATGAAGAACGGAAAAAAGAAGTCTGCCATTAAAAAAGTGTTTCCCGGCTATGTCCTCGCTGAGATGGTGATGACAGACGATTCGTGGTATGTCGTTCGTAATACACCGGGCGTAACGGGATTCGTTGGTTCCACTGGTGCCGGCTCCAAGCCGACTCCGCTGCTTCCGGATGAGATCGACGGAATTTTGCGGCAAATGGGCATCAAAGAGAAGAAGAAAGTGGAAGTCGATTTCCAATTGAAGGAAAAAGTGAAAGTGAAAGAAGGACCGTTTGCCGATTTTGTAGGTTCGATCGAAGAAATCGATGCTGAAAAGCAAAAGCTGAAAGTGCATGTGAACATGTTCGGCCGGGAAACGCCGGTTGAATTGGAATTCGACCAAGTCGAGAAAGCTTGAAATTCTCGGGAAACGGTGATAGAATTTTAATGTTTGGTCGAAAGCCTCGCGTGGGAGGGACTTTCCCTGTGACCACATTTAAGGAAGTAAGGAGGTGTGTTTCGTGGCAAAGAAAGTCATCAAAGTCGTAAAGTTGCAAATACCGGCAGGTAAAGCGAACCCTGCGCCGCCAGTCGGTCCAGCGTTGGGTCAAGCCGGTGTCAATATCATGGGATTTTGTAAGGAGTTCAATGCGCGCACGCAAGATCAAGCGGGCATGATCATTCCCGTCGAAATCTCGGTATTCGAAGACCGTTCCTTTACGTTCATTACGAAAACGCCGCCCGCGGCCGTGCTTTTGAAGAAAGAAGCCGGCATTGAATCCGGGTCGGGCGAACCGAACCGCAACAAAGTGGCGACGTTGAAGCGTGACAAAGTCCGTGCGATTGCTGAGTTGAAAATGCCGGATTTGAATGCGGCAGACGTTGAAGCCGCGATGCGGATGGTGGAAGGAACCGCTCGCAGCATGGGCATTACGATTGAAGATTAATTTAATGGAAAATACATGAACCAACCTCTACTATTGTGGGAGGGCTTTTCCGTTAACCACGAAGGAGGATAGAACAGAAATGGCGAAAAAAGGAAAAAAGTATCAAGAAGCTTTGAAGTTGATCGACCCGGAAAAAGCTTACGATGTGAATGAGGCGATCGAACTCGTGAAAAAGACGGCGACCGCCAATTTCGATGAAACGGTGGAGGCGGCGATTCGTCTCGGCATCGACACGCGTAAGAATGACCAACAAGTTCGCGGTGCTGTAGTGCTTCCGAACGGAACCGGCAAGAAGGTTCGCGTGCTTGTCTTCGCTAAAGGAGACAAAGTGAAGGAAGCTGAAGAAGCCGGTGCTGATTACGTTGGCGATCAAGAGTACATCAACAAAATCAACCAAGGCTGGTTTGATTTTGACGTCGTCGTGGCGACGCCCGACATGATGGCCGAGGTCGGCAAGATCGGCCGTGTTCTCGGACCGAAAGGGCTTATGCCGAATCCGAAAACCGGAACGGTTACGCCGGATGTGGCCAAAGCCGTTAAAGAAATTAAAGCCGGTAAAGTTGAGTACCGCGCTGACCGTCAAGGGAATGTTCACGTTCCTGTCGGCAAAGTTTCTTTTGACGACGAAAAGCTTGCTGAGAATTTCCAAACGGTTGTCGATACGCTGATTAAAGCGAAACCGGCAGCATCAAAAGGGACGTATTTGAAAAACTTGTCCTTGTCTTCAACAATGGGACCCGGCGTTAAAGTCGACCGTGCCAACTTTGCACTTTAATCATCATTTGACAAGACGACTAGGCATGGTATACTAAGGGTTGCTTGAAAATGAAACGATCATAAACGATTTACCGTAGACAGCAGGTGCGCATGTGCGCTTAATTTCCTGCCGAGGTGATTTCATCCGACGAACCGTGGGATTGTTGCGCCTTCATGTCTACGCATGGAGGCGTTTTTTATCGGATGCATGCTGCGGTAGTTGTTGAGGAGGTGGAAAAATGGCCAACAAAGTCATTGAAAAGAAAAAACAGCTCGTTTCCGAGATTGCCGAAAAACTTCGCGAGAGCAAATCGACCGTTGTTGTCGATTATCGCGGATTGAACGTAGCGGAGATTACGGAATTGCGCAAGCAGCTTCGCGAAGCCGGAATCGATTTTAAAGTCTATAAAAATTCGATGGTGCGCCGGGCGACCGCTGAGACTGAATTGTCCGGTCTCGACGAGCAACTCGTCGGACCGACCGCGATTGCTTTCAGCAATGAGGATGTCGTCGCTCCTGCGAAAATCATCAACAACTTTGCCAAAGATCATAAGGCTTTGGAAATCAAATCCGGTGTGATCGAAGGTGAAGTTTCAAGCATCGAGCAAATCAAGGAACTTGCGGATCTTCCTTCGCGGGAAGGGCTTTTGTCCATGCTTTGCAGCGTGTTGCAAGCGCCGATTCGCAACTTTGCGTTGGCGACGAAAGCCGTTGCCGATCAAAAAGAAGAAAGTGCGTAAGTGTGAATTTCCGTGCCGTTTCGTAATCGGCGGCCAAACGATGAAACACCTATCATAAGGAGGAACATAAAATGACGAAAGAAGAAATGATCGACGCGATTAAAGAAATGTCGGTTTTGGAATTGAACGACCTTGTCAAGGCTATTGAAGAAGAATTCGGAGTAACTGCAGCTGCACCGGTTGCGGCACCAGGTGCCGGAGGCGGAGCCGAAGCGGCAGAAGAAAAATCGGAATTCGACGTTGTTCTTGCAGATGCAGGAAGCTCGAAAATCAAAGTTATCAAAGTCGTTCGCGAAATCACCGGTCTCGGTTTGAAAGACGCGAAAGCACTTGTCGACGGCGCACCGAAACCGGTTAAAGAAGGCGTCGCGAAAGAAGAAGCTGAAGAACTGAAAGGCAAACTTGAGGAAGTCGGTGCTTCCGTCGAACTTAAGTAGTCCGAACAAGAGATAAGAGGGGCTCGCTGAACTGGCGGGTCCTTTTCTAACCTGAAGAAAAGTGTGGGCAGTCATGGCGGATCATTATTTTACGAAACAACCGAATGCAAAAAGTCGCCCGAAAACGTGGGACGCCGTTTTGAAAGGCCGTCGGTTTCGATTCACTTCCGATGAAGGAGTGTTCGCAAAACACGGAATCGACCCCGGGACGGAATGGCTGATCGAGGCATTTGAAATGCCCGGTGCGGACGGTTCGATTCTTGATGTCGGTTGCGGCTACGGGCCGATCGGAATCTGCCTCGCGAAACAATATCCGGAACGCCGAATCGTGATGGTTGATATCAATGAAAGAGCCGTTGCACTGGCCGTCACCAACGCCAAGGCGAATGATGCCGGCAATGTTCTCGTGATGCAAAGCGACTTGTTTGCCGACGTTCCTGCCGAGCCCTTTGCTGCGATTGTTTCCAATCCTCCGATTCGCGCTGGAAAAAACGTCGTATACTGCTTGTTCGAATCGGCTTATGATCGGCTCGTCGACGGCGGTGAGCTTTGGATCGTGATTCGCAAACAGCAAGGAGCTGCGTCCGCGTTGAAGAAACTTCAGTCGGTCTTCAGGGAAACGAGCGTCATTTTCAAGAAAAAAGGATATGTTGTCATAAAAGCGGTTAAGTAAGTTGACTCGCTTTTCTTGATGTGCTATGATATTAAAATGCCACCGTTTCGATTGTTTGTCTTTTTTGCTGAGTGTAAAAAGACAACCGATTGGAAAGGCTTAAAGAATCGGCAACGGATAAAAGGAATATGTGGCATTCGCATGCCGCACTTTCTTTTTATTGTTAAATCGTGGATTCGAGGGGTGAATCAGTTGACAGGTCAACTAGTTCAATATGGGCGCCACCGCCAACGCAGAAGTTATGCACGAATTAACGAAGTTTTGGAACTGCCGAATTTGATCGAGATCCAAACTTCATCGTATCAGTGGTTTCTTGATGAGGGTTTGCGCGAAATGTTCCAGGACATTTCGCCGATTGAAGATTTTACCGGCAACCTCGTGTTAGAGTTTGTGGATTACAGTCTCGGTGAGCCGAAATATAGTGTCGATGAGTCGAAAGAACGTGACGTGACATATGCAGCACCGCTTCGCGTCAAAGTTCGTTTGATGAACAAGGAAACCGGCGAATTGAAAGAACAAGAGGTATTTATGGGAGATTTCCCGTTGATGACGGAATCGGGGACGTTTATCATAAACGGAGCCGAGAGGGTCATCGTATCACAGCTCGTTCGTTCGCCAAGCGTCTATTATAATGAAAAGTTCGACAAGAACGGGAAAAGAGGCCATACGGCCACCGTGATTCCAAACCGCGGAGCCTGGCTGGAGTTCGAGACGGACGCCAAAGACATTGCTTACGTCCGCATTGACCGTACAAGGAAAATTCCGATTACGGTGCTTTTGCGTGCGCTTGGGTTTGGTTCTGATCAAGAAATCATTGAATTGTTGGGAGAAAATGAGTTCCTTAACAACACATTGGAAAAAGACAATACCGAAGGGACCGAAAAGGCGCTTCTCGAAATCTACGAAAGGCTGCGCCCGGGTGAACCTCCGACCGTAGACAATGCAAAGAGTTTGCTCCAAACCCGCTTTTTTGATCCGAAGCGTTACGACTTAGCGAATGTCGGACGTTATAAAATCAACAAAAAGCTTCACATCAAACACCGTTTGTTTAACCAGAAACTTGCCGAAAACATCGTCGATCCGGAAACCGGCGAAGTCATTGCGGAAAAAGGGACGGTCCTGGACCGCCGCGCGCTTGACCGCGTGCTTCCGTACCTTGAAAAAGGAGCCTGTTACCGTGATTTTACCATGAGGGACGGCGTTGTGGAAGACCAATCCGTGTCCCTTCCGACCGTTTTGATTTATGATCCCAGTGATCCTGAGGGAGAAGCGGTTCTCCGCGTGATCGGAAACGGGCAAGTGGAACGCGGGATAAAGAACATTACGCCGGCAGACATGATCGCCGCCGTTAACTATTTCTTTAATCTTCTTCACGGCGTCGGTGAAATCGACGATATCGACCACCTTGGCAACCGCCGCCTGCGTTCCGTAGGTGAGTTGTTGCAAAATCAGTTTCGAATCGGCCTTTCCCGCATGGAACGCGTTGTGCGCGAGAGAATGTCGATTCAAGATGCGAATACCATTACGCCGCAAGCGTTGATCAATATTCGCCCTGTGATCGCTTCCATTAAAGAGTTTTTCGGAAGTTCGCAGCTGTCCCAATTTATGGATCAGACGAATCCGTTGGCGGAATTGACGCATAAACGCCGTTTGTCTGCACTTGGACCCGGCGGCTTGACGAGGGAACGTGCCGGCTTTGAAGTTCGTGATGTTCACTATTCCCACTACGGGCGGATGTGTCCGATCGAAACACCGGAAGGTCCGAACATCGGGCTGATCAACTCCTTGTCATCGTATGCGAAGGTAAACAAATTCGGGTTTATTGAAACGCCGTACCGCCGCGTCGATCCGGAAACCGGCAAGGTTACCGATCAAATCGACTATTTAACGGCAGACGAAGAGGATCATTACGTCGTCGCCCAGGCAAACGCGAAATTGACCGAAGACGGGTCGTTCGTCGATGAGCAGATCATCGCGCGTTTTCACAGCAACAACCTCGTCGTCAACCGCGATCGCATCGATTACATGGACGTTTCGCCGAAACAAGTTGTTTCCGCTGCGACTGCGTGCATTCCTTTTTTGGAAAACGATGACTCGAACCGTTCATTGATGGGTGCCAACATGCAACGGCAATCGGTGCCGCTTTTGATGCCGGAAGCACCGCTCGTCGGCACCGGAATGGAGCACGTTTCCGCGAAAGACTCAGGTGCTGCGGTGATCGCGAGAAACCGGGGCGTCGTTGAATACGTTTCAGCGAAAGAAATTCGCGTACGTAAATTGGAGGAAGTCGACGGGAAAGAAGTCAAGGGTGACTTAGAACCTCCTTACAAGCTGTTGAAATTTATTCGTTCCAACCAAGGAACGTGTTATAACCAGCGTCCGATCGTGAGGGAAGGGGACATTGTCGAAAAGGGCGAGATTCTTGCCGACGGTCCTTCAATGGAAGACGGCGAACTCGCGCTTGGAAGAAATGTTCTCGTCGGTTTCATGACCTGGGAAGGTTACAACTACGAGGACGCGATCATTATGAGTGAACGTCTCGTGAAAGATGATGTTTATACTTCCATTCATATAGAAGAATATGAATCGGAGGCTCGCGACACGAAGCTCGGACCGGAGGAAATCACGCGGGACATTCCGAACGTCGGAGAAGATGCTCTTAAGAATCTTGACGAACGCGGCATCATCCGCGTTGGCGCGGAAGTGAAAGACGGGGACATCCTTGTCGGCAAAGTGACGCCGAAAGGGGTTACCGAGCTTACGGCGGAAGAGCGTTTGCTTCATGCCATTTTCGGCGAGAAAGCTCGCGAAGTTCGCGACACCTCTTTACGCGTTCCGCACGGCGGAGACGGCATCATCCTCGATGTGAAAGTGTTCAACCGCGAGGACGGCGATGAGCTGCCTCCGGGCGTAAATCAGCTCGTCCGTGTCTACATCGTGCAAAAGCGCAAAATTCATGAAGGCGACAAAATGGCCGGCCGCCACGGAAACAAAGGTGTTATTTCCCGGATTCTTCCGGAAGAAGACATGCCTTATTTGCCTGACGGCACGCCGATCGACATCATGTTGAATCCGCTTGGGGTTCCGTCAAGGATGAACATCGGGCAAGTGCTCGAATTGCATCTCGGCATGGCCGCTCGTAAACTCGGCATTCACGTAGCAACGCCGGTATTCGACGGTGCGCGAGAAGAAGACGTTTGGGCGACGCTTGAAGAAGCCGGTCTTTCCAGAGACGGGAAAACGGTCCTCTATGACGGCCGGACGGGAGATCCTTTTGATAATCGGGTTTCCGTCGGCGTTATGTATATGATTAAGCTTGCTCACATGGTGGACGACAAGCTCCATGCCCGCTCAACCGGGCCTTATTCGCTCGTTACGCAGCAACCTCTCGGAGGAAAAGCGCAGTTCGGCGGACAAAGATTCGGAGAAATGGAGGTTTGGGCGCTCGAAGCTTATGGAGCCGCGTATACGCTCCAAGAAATTTTGACGGTCAAATCTGACGACGTCGTGGGACGCGTCAAAGCTTATGAATCCATTGTTAAAGGGGAAAACGTACCGGAACCCGGAGTGCCTGAATCGTTCAAGGTTTTGATTAAAGAATTGCAAAGCCTCGGCATGGACGTGAAAATTCTCTCAGGCGACGAGCAAGAAATCGAAATGCGTGAGCTCGATGACGAAGACGACACATCAACCGACAAATTCAATCTCAATTCGGAGAAAAAGGAAACGGTCAAATAAGGGATAACCCGAAACGAAAAGGGAGGTCGACCCCTTGTTGGATGTCAATAACTTTGAATTTATGAAAATCGGTCTGGCTTCGCCGAACAAAATCCGTTCATGGTCGCGCGGAGAAGTGAAGAAGCCTGAGACGATTAATTACCGGACGCTGAAACCGGAAAAAGACGGTCTGTTTTGCGAAAGAATCTTCGGCCCGACGAAAGACTGGGAGTGTCACTGCGGAAAATATAAACGCGTTCGCTACAAAGGCGTCGTTTGCGATCGCTGCGGCGTCGAAGTGACGCGGGCGAAAGTGCGCCGCGAGCGGATGGGGCATATCGAACTAGCTGCCCCTGTCTCTCACATTTGGTATTTTAAAGGAATTCCGAGCCGCATGGGGCTGGTCCTCGACATTTCCCCGCGCGCGCTTGAAGAGGTAATTTACTTTGCTTCTTACATCGTCACGGATCCCGGGAATACTCCGCTTGAGAAGAAGCAGCTGCTTTCCGAGAAGGAGTATCGCACGTATTACGAGAAATATGGACGGACGTTCTCAGCTCAAATGGGTGCCGAAGCGATTCGCAAACTGTTAAACGACATCGATCTTGATAAAGAATCCGAAGCGTTGCGTGAGGAATTGAAGACTGCTCAAGGTCAACGCCGCACGCGTGCTATCAAAAGACTTGAGGTACTCGAGGCTTTCCGTAATTCCACGAACGATCCGTCGTGGATGATCATGGAAGTTTTACCGGTCATTCCTCCGGAACTTCGTCCAATGGTTCAGCTCGACGGCGGACGTTTTGCGACTTCCGATTTGAATGACTTGTACCGCAGGGTCATCAACCGGAACAACCGCTTGAAGCGTTTGCTCGACCTCGGGGCACCGAGCATTATCGTGCAAAATGAAAAAAGGATGCTGCAGGAAGCTGTCGACGCGTTGATCGACAACGGCCGCCGCGGACGTCCGGTTACAGGACCGGGCAACCGTCCGTTGAAATCTCTTTCTCATATGTTGAAAGGGAAGCAAGGGCGTTTCCGTCAAAACTTGCTCGGTAAACGTGTGGACTACTCCGGTCGTTCCGTTATCGTCGTCGGCCCGAATTTGAAAATGTATCAATGCGGGTTGCCGAAAGAAATGGCGCTTGAATTGTTCAAGCCTTTCGTCATGAAGGAACTTGTGGCGCAAGGGATTTCCCATAACATCAAAAGTGCCAAGCGGAAAGTCGAGAAAGTCCACCCTGAGGTATGGGACGTTCTTGAAGAAGTGATTAAAGAACACCCGGTATTGCTGAACCGTGCACCGACCTTGCACCGCCTCGGCATTCAGGCGTTCGAGCCTATCCTCGTCGAAGGACGGGCGATTCGTCTTCACCCGCTCGTATGTACGGCATACAACGCCGACTTTGACGGTGACCAGATGGCTGTCCACGTGCCGTTGTCCGCCGAAGCGCAGGCGGAAGCTCGTTTGCTTATGCTTGCTGCGCAAAACATCTTGAATCCGAAGGACGGCAAACCGGTAGTTACGCCTTCCCAGGACATGGTTTTGGGCAACTACTATTTAACCTTGGAACGTAAAGGCGCCATTGGGGAAGGCTCAATTTTTAAAGATGCGGATGAGGCTTTGATTGCTTATCAGAGCGGTTATGTCCATCTTCATACGCGCATCGCCGTTCCGGTGTCATCCTTGGACAAAACTTCGTTTACCGAGGAACAACGCGACAAATTGCTGCTTACGACGGTTGGCAAGTTGATTTTTAACGAAATTATGCCGAAGTCGTTTCCGTATATCAACGAACCGACGAACTATAATCTCGAAGTGGCGACACCCGAGAAGTATTTCGTTTCGACGTCTACCGACGTGAAAAAGGAATTTGAAACCCGCGAGGAAATTCCTCCGTTCAAGAAAGGCATACTCGGTGACATCATCGCCGAAGTGTTCAAACGTTTCAAGATCACCGCTACATCGAAAATGTTGGACCGTATGAAAGACCTCGGGTTCCACTACTCGACAAAAGCGGGAATCACGATGGGCATCGCCGATGTGGTCGTCTTGCCCGAGAAACAAGAAATTCTTGAACAAGCGGAAGAGAAAGTCACGAAAGTGTTAAAGCAGTTCCGCAGAGGTTTGATCACCGAAGAGGAACGTTACGAACGCGTAATCTCGATCTGGAGTCAGGCGAAAGACACAATTCAAGACAAACTGATGCAATCGCTTGACAACCACAATCCGATTTTCATGATGAGTGATTCGGGTGCCCGCGGAAACGCATCGAACTTTACGCAATTGGCAGGCATGCGCGGACTCATGGCGAATCCGTCGGGACGAATCATCGAATTGCCGATTCGTTCGAGTTTCCGTGAGGGCTTAAGCGTGTTAGAGTACTTTATTTCTACGCACGGTGCTCGTAAGGGCCTTGCCGATACTGCGTTGAAAACAGCCGACTCGGGATATTTGACCCGCCGTCTTGTCGATGTCGCGCAAGATGTTATCGTTCGCGAAGACGATTGCGGCACTGATCGCGGATTAATGGTTGAACCGATCAAAGAAGGCAACGAAGTGATCGAAAATCTGTATGACCGTCTTGTCGGACGTACCATTTTCGAAACCGTTGTTCATCCGGATACCGGGGAAGTCATCATTGAGAAAAATGAGCTCGTGACCGAAGACCTCGCCAAAGCGATTGTCGACGCGGGCATTGAGCAAACGGTGATTCGGTCTGCGTTTACTTGCGATACGCGTCACGGCGTATGCAAGAAATGTTACGGACGGAACTTGGCGACAGGTTCCGAAGTCGAAGTCGGTGAATCGGTAGGCATTATTGCCGCGCAATCGATCGGGGAACCGGGCACGCAGCTGACCATGCGGACATTCCACACCGGAGGCGTTGCCGGAGACGACATTACGCAAGGTTTGCCGCGTGTGCAAGAGTTGTTTGAAGCACGCAATCCGAAAGGGCAGGCGCCGATTTCTGAAATCGATGGAAAAGTCGTCGATATCAGCGAGTTGAAAGACAAGCGGGAAGTGACAGTCCAAGGCGAGATCGAAACGCGTTCCTATACGATGCCGCTCGGCGCGCGCATGAAAGTGGCCGTCGGCGATGAAATCAAAGCGGGTCAGGAATTGACCGAAGGATCGATTGATCCGAAAGAATTGTTGAAAGTTACCGGCATCGAAGGTGTCGAAAATTACTTGCTTCGTGAGGTGCAAAAGGTTTATCGCATGCAAGGCGTCGAAATCGGCGATAAGCACGTGGAAGTGATGGTGCGGCAAATGCTGCGCAAGATTCGCGTGACGGAATCCGGAGATACCGACATCTTACCGGGATCACTGATCGACATTCACCACTTCAAAGACGAAAACAAGAGAGTATTGGTCAACGGCGGCAATCCGGCCAAAGGATTTCCGGTGTTGCTCGGAATCACGAAAGCGTCTCTCGAGACCGAATCGTTCTTGTCGGCCGCATCGTTCCAGGAAACGACGAGAGTGCTTACCGACGCGGCTATCAAAGGCAAGCGGGATGAGTTGCTCGGTTTGAAAGAGAACGTAATTATCGGCAAGCTCGTACCGGCTGGAACCGGAATGAACCGTTACCGCTCGATTGCGGTTAATTCGAAGAAAACGGAAGAAGCGCGGGCGGAGTCGGAAGAAGTCGACACCGGGGAAGCGGAGACGCTCGTCAGCCAAGAATAACGAATCCGGCACTGTGTAAAACCGCTTTTTTCAGTTGACAAGGGGGAGCACTCGATGATATGATATCGAAGTGCTTCCAGAATCCTTGTTGCTTTGGAGGATATGAAACCTAATGTCTTATGAAAAAGTAACACAGGCAAGTGGTGTCGTAGTCGGTACAAAACAGACTATTAAAGCCTTAAGGGCAGGAGAAATCAAAGAACTCGTCGTGGCTGATGATGCCGATGGGCATATACTCGACGAAGTTCTCGCGCTTGCACAACAAAACAACGTCCCTGTTTGCAGGGTCGATTCGATGGATAAACTCGGCAAAGCGTGCGGGATTGACGTCGGCGCTTCGGCGGTCGCGATCAAATTGAATGGTTAGCATCCTGCTTGTTTTAACGGCGGGTTTTCTTTTGCCCGCTTATGAACCACCTGGAACTGTGGGTTTAAAATCATAAGAGCAGAAAGGAGGAAACAACATGCCGACGATTAACCAATTAATCCGAAAAGGCCGGCAAACGAGAACGAAGAAATCGGACTCACCGGCTCTTAATAAAGGGTACAACAGCTTCAAGAAGGCGCAAACGAACGTGGCGTCTCCTCAAAAACGCGGTGTGTGCACGCGTGTGGGCACATTGACTCCGAAGAAACCGAACTCCGCGCTTCGCAAATACGCGCGTGTACGGTTGACCAACGGAATTGAAGTTACGGCATACATCCCCGGGATCGGACACAATTTGCAAGAACATAGTGTCGTCCTCATTCGCGGAGGACGTGTCAAAGACTTGCCTGGTGTGCGTTACCACATCGTACGCGGTGCACTTGACACTGCTGGTGTTCAGGACAGGAAGCAAGGCCGTTCCAAATACGGAACCAAGAAACCGAAAGAATAAATCGCATAATTCGTGCGGAATTGCAACGAGAAGGGAGGAAACAACATGCCTCGTAAAGGACCTGTGGCGCGTCGCGACGTATTGCCCGATCCGATTTACAAGTCGAAGTTGGTCACGCGTTTGATCAACCGCATCATGATCGACGGCAAACGCGGAAAAGCGCAAAAAATCTTGTATCGTGCTTTTGAAATCATCAAAGAACGGACGAACAAAGACCCGATGGACATCTTTGAACAAGCGTTGAAAAACGTCATGCCGGTGCTTGAAGTTAAAGCTCGCCGGGTAGGCGGAGCGAACTATCAAGTTCCCGTTGAAGTTCGCCCGGAACGCAGAACTTCCCTGGCTCTCCGGTGGTTGGTGAACTATTCCCGCCTTCGCGGAGAAAAGATGATGGAAGAGCGTTTGGCAAACGAAATAATCGATGCAGCAAACAACACCGGTCAGGCTGTGAAACGTCGCGAAGACAGCCACAGAATGGCCGAAGCCAACAAAGCGTTCGCGCATTACCGCTGGTAAACGGCGACGCTCGATATTTACACAGAAAGGAGAATAAAAAATGGCTAGAGACTTCTCCTTAAAAGAAACGCGTAACATCGGGATTATGGCGCATATTGATGCCGGTAAAACCACAGCCACTGAACGGATCTTGTTTTATTCCGGCCGGATTCATAAGATCGGCGAAACCCATGAAGGGGCTTCGCAGATGGACTGGATGGAGCAGGAACAGGAGCGTGGGATTACGATTACTTCCGCTGCCACAACGGCTCAATGGAAGGGACATCGCGTCAATATTATTGATACACCCGGTCACGTCGATTTCACGGTTGAAGTTGAACGTTCTTTACGCGTATTGGATGGCTCCGTAGCCGTGCTTGATGCGCAATCCGGCGTCGAACCGCAAACGGAAACGGTATGGCGTCAAGCAACGAACTATGGGGTTCCGCGAATCGTGTTCGTTAACAAGATGGACAAAATTGGCGCGGATTTCCTTTATTCCACCAAGACGCTTCATGAGCGACTCGGTGCGAACGCCCATCCGATACAGCTCCCGATCGGGGCCGAAGACGAGTTCGAAGGCATTATAGATCTCGTTGGAATGGAAGCCTATTACTATGAGGACGATCTCGGCACGAGGACGTCCGCAAAGGAAATCCCCGAGGAATACAAGGAGCAAGCGGAGGAATACCACGAAAAATTGATCGAAGCGCTCTCTGAGCTCGATGAAACGTTGATGGAGAAATATTTAGAGGGCGAAGAAATTTCGAAGGAAGAATTGAAGAACGCGATCCGGAAAGCGACATGTGACGTCGAATTTTATCCGGTTCTATGCGGTTCTGCCTTCAAAAACAAAGGCATTCAGCTCCTGCTTGACGCAGTGGTTGATTATCTGCCGTCGCCGATCGACGTTCCTCCGATCAAAGGTTTTCTTCCAGACAGCGAAGAGGAAGTTGAACGGAAAGCGGACGACAACGGGCCGTTTGCGGCTCTCGCCTTTAAAGTCATGACCGATCCGTATGTCGGTAAACTTACGTTTTTCCGTGTTTACTCAGGAACGGTCGATTCGGGATCGTATGTGCAAAACTCCACGAAAGGCAAGCGTGAACGCCTTGGACGAATTTTGCAAATGCATGCGAATTCTCGTGAAGAAATCAAAACGGTTTATTCCGGCGACATCGCCGCTGGTGTCGGATTGAAAGACACTTCGACCGGCGACACGCTTTGTGATGAAAAGAATCAAGTGATCCTCGAATCGATGGAATTCCCGGATCCGGTCATTTCGGTGGCAATTGAGCCGAAATCAAAAGCCGACCAGGACAAAATGTCCATCGCACTCGGTAAGCTTGCGGAAGAGGATCCGACTTTCAAAACCGAGACAAACGAGGAAACCGGTCAGACGATCATCTCCGGTATGGGCGAACTGCACTTGGATATCATTGTCGATCGCCTGCGTCGTGAATTCAAAGTGGACGCAAACGTCGGCGCCCCGCAGGTAGCCTATCGCGAAACGATTCGCCAGGCCGGCAAGGCGGAAGGCAAGTTCATTCGTCAATCCGGCGGACGCGGCCAATACGGTCACGTATGGATTGAATTCGAACCGCTCGAACGCGGTGAAGGCTTTGAATTCGTTAACAAAATTGTCGGCGGTGTCGTGCCGAGGGAATACATTCCTTCCGTTCAGGCTGGATTGGAAGATGCGTTGCAAAACGGTTTGTTAGCGGGTTATCCGTTGATTGATGTCAGAGCGACCCTGTATGACGGGTCCTACCACGATGTCGATTCGAGTGAAATGGCCTTTAAAATTGCGGCATCGATGGCGCTGAAAAAAGCGAAAACGATTTGTGATCCGGTCATTCTCGAACCGATGATGAAGGTCGAAGTCGTCGTTCCCGAAGAATACATGGGCGACATCATGGGTGACATCACCGGACGGCGCGGACGCGTCGAAGGGATGGAAAGCCGCGCCAACGCGCAGGTTGTCAAGGCCTTCGTTCCGCTTTCGGAAATGTTCGGTTACGCAACGACGCTGCGTTCCAGCACACAAGGCCGCGGTGTCTACACGATGCACTTTGATCACTATGAAGAAGTGCCGAAGAGTATCTCTGAAGAGATCATTAAGAAAGTTTCGGGAGAGTAGTTGTCCCGATCATGAAATTGTTGTAAGCTGAGGACGGCGAATCCGTGAGGAGGAACGGCCGCTCTCTGCTAAATAAAACATAATGCAAATAAAGGAGGATATACACATGGCAAAAGAAAAATTTGATCGTTCCAAGCCACACGTGAACATCGGAACGATCGGTCACGTTGACCATGGTAAAACGACTTTGACTGCTGCAATTACGACGGTTCTTCACAAAACTTACAATCGAGGAGAAGTTCGTGCTTACGACAGCATCGACAACGCTCCTGAAGAAAAAGAACGCGGGATTACGATCGCTACTTCCCATGCGGAGTACGAGACGGACAACCGCCACTATGCACACGTTGACTGCCCGGGTCACGCGGACTATGTCAAAAACATGATTACCGGCGCAGCTCAAATGGACGGTGCGATTCTCGTTGTTTCCGCTGCGGATGGACCGATGCCGCAAACGCGCGAACACATCTTGCTTTCCCGCCAAGTCGGCGTACCGTCGATCGTCGTGTTCTTGAACAAAACGGACATGGTCGACGACGAAGAATTGCTTGAACTCGTAGAAATGGAGGTTCGCGACCTTCTTTCCGAGTATGAATTCCCTGGCGATGACGTACCGGTTATCAAAGGTTCTGCTTTGAAAGCCATCGAAGGCGACGACCAGCATGAAAAGGCAATCCTTGAACTGATGGAAGCGGTCGACACTTACATTCCGACTCCGGAACGCGACCATGACAAGCCGTTCATGATGCCGGTTGAGGACGTATTCTCGATCACCGGCCGCGGTACGGTTGCTACCGGCCGTGTTGAACGCGGTAAAGTTAAAGTCGGCGACGAAGTTGAAATTCTTGGTATTAAAGAATCGAAGAAAACGACGGTTACCGGCGTAGAAATGTTCAAGAAATTGCTTGAATACGCTGAAGCTGGCGATAACATTGGTGCGTTGCTTCGCGGTGTTGCCCGTGAAGACATCGAACGCGGCCAAGTTCTCGTACAACCGGGTACGGTTACAGCTCATACGAAATTTAAAGCGGAAGTGTACGTATTGTCGAAAGAAGAAGGCGGACGTCATACTCCTTTCTTCTCGAACTACCGCCCGCAATTCTATTTCCGTACGACTGACGTAACCGGAACGATCTCGCTCCCGGAAGGAACGGAAATGGTTATGCCCGGCGACAACGTCGAAATGACTGTTGAATTGATTGCACCGATCGCCATCGAAGACGGCACGAAGTTTTCGATTCGTGAAGGCGGACGTACCGTCGGCGCAGGTGTCGTATCGCAAATCATCGAGTAGTTCCAGAGCGAACATGAAACGCCTCCGCTTTTTGCGGAGGTGTTTTTCTTTTTATCCTTGAAATCTTAAGCCAAGGTCTGTATAATAGAAAAAGTGTGCATGGATGGCAGGCTGCGGCATCAATGGCCTGTAAAAAGCGTCGTTCGTTCTTGATCTGACGCGCGATTCCTTGCATTCGTGCGCATATTTTTATATAATAGAAAATGTTGGTCTCAGCAATGATGCGGAAGGTTGCTGACACACCCGGCTCCTTTGCCATGACGGGTGGTCCGGAAATTTCCGCGGAGTGAGTCTGTTTTCGAAAAATGGACGTAAAGGAGGGAAAAACATGGCAAAGCAAAAGATACGCATTCGTTTGAAAGCTTATGATCATCGGATTTTGGATCAGTCGGCCGAGAAAATCGTTGAAACGGCAAAACGCGCAGGAGCAAAAGTTTCGGGACCGATTCCGTTGCCGACGGAAAAAGCGATTTACACCGTTCTTCGGGCGGTACACAAGTACAAAGACTCCCGTGAACAGTTTGAGATGCGCACACATAAGCGGTTGATTGACATACTCAATCCGACTCCGCAAACGGTGGATTCGCTTATGCGTTTGGATCTGCCGTCCGGTGTCGACATCGAAATAAAATTGTAATCCAGCAGCACTATTGAGGAGGTGTGACAAATGAGAAAAGGAATCTTGGGTAAAAAAATCGGCATGACGCAAATTTTTTCCGAAAACGGGCAAGTCATCCCGGTGACGGTTGTTGAAGCCGAGCCGAATGTTGTTCTGCAAAAGAAAACGGTCGAAACCGACGGATACGAAGCGATCCAAATCGGCTATGCCGACAAGAAAGAATCGCGGACGATTCAACCGGAAAAAGGCCATGCTGAAAAAGCAAACACAAAAGCCAAGCGCTTCGTCAAAGAAATCCGCGGCGTCAACCTTGACGATTATGAAGTGGGTCAAGAAGTGAAAGTTGACACGTTTGCCGAGGGTGATGTGATCGACGTAACGGGAACCTCCAAAGGGAAAGGTTTTCAAGGCGCGATCAAACGTCACAATCAGCAACGCGGACCGATGTCGCACGGCTCTCGTTATCATCGTCGCCCCGGTACGATGGGTGCGATCGACCCGATGCGTGTATTTAAAGGGAAGAAACTTCCGGGACGTATGGGTGGAGAACGCGTTACGGTTCAAAACCTGTCGATCGTGAAAGTAGATACTGAACGGAACCTTTTGTTGATTAAAGGGAACATTCCCGGACCGAAGAAAAGCGTTGTCACGATTCAGAGCGCGATTAAAGCGACGGAAGCGAAGTAACCCGGAAAGGAGGAACACAGAATGCCTAAAGTAGCTTTATATAATCAAAGCGGCTCCCAAGTCGGAGATTTGGATATCCAAGACGGCGTGTTCGGCATCGAACCAAATGAGCACGTACTTTATGAAGCCGTCGTCATGCAGCAAGCATCGCTGCGTCAAGGAACGCATGCAACGAAGAACCGCTCGGCGGTACGAGGCGGCGGAGCAAAGCCGTGGCGTCAAAAAGGCACAGGCCGTGCCCGTCAAGGTTCGATTCGTTCACCGCAATGGGTAGGCGGCGGTGTCGTGTTCGGACCGAGCCCGCGCAGCTACAGCTATAAGCTGCCGAAGAAAGTTCGCCGGCTTGCGTTGAAATCCGCGTTGTCTTTGAAAGTGAAAGAAAACGAACTTGTTGTGATTGAGGATTTGGCGATCGATAAACCGAAAACGAAAGAGATCGTGAATTTCTTGAACAACCTTTCAGTAGAAAAAAAGGCGTTGATTGTTACGGCGGACAGCAATGAAGCGGTCGAGCTTTCCGCGCGCAACCTGCAAGGTGTGAAAGTGATCACGGCCGATAACGTGAACGTATTGGACGTCATTAATTACGAAAACCTCATCATGACGCAAGACGCCGTGAAAAAAGTCGAGGAGGTGCTTGGATCATGAAAGACCCGCGTGATGTGATAAAGCGCCCCGTCATTACGGAACGTTCGACTGAACAAATGGCTGACAAGAAATATACGTTTGAAGTGGATCGCCGTGCGAACAAAACGGAGATCAAAAATGCCGTCGAAACGATTTTCGAAGTTCGCGTTTCGAAAGTGAACACGATGAACATCAAAGGTAAGCCGAAGCGCTTCGGTCGTTATTCCGGGTATAAGCCGAACCGGAAAAAGGCGATCGTCACTTTGACTCCGGACAGCAAGGAACTCGAATTTTTCGAAGGCGTTTAAGGCGTCCATTTTTCATAAAACATGATTGAAAACCTCGCACCCTAGGCTGATTACGGTTGCCTCACAGTGCGAAAATCTTAAGAAGGAGGGTACCGAATATGGCCATTCGAAAGTATAAACCGACTTCCAACGGTCGGCGCGGCATGTCCGTTTCTGATTTCGCCGAAATCACGACGGATAAGCCCGAGAAATCGCTGCTCGAATCGCTGCCGAAAAAAGGCGGACGCAACAATCAAGGTCGGTTGACGGTTCGTCATCAGGGCGGCGGCCATAAGCGCAAGTACCGCGTCATTGATTTCAAACGCAACAAAGACGGCATACCAGGCCGCGTTGCTACGATAGAATATGATCCGAACCGCTCGGCGAACATCGCCTTGATCCATTATCGCGACGGAGAAAAACGTTACATTTTGGCTCCGAAAGGGCTTAAAGTCGACATGACAGTTGAATCTGGATCGGATGCAGACATCCAAGTAGGGAATGCCCTTCCGTTGAAAGATATTCCTGTCGGTACGACCATTCATAACATTGAATTGAAGCCTGGACGCGGAGGACAGCTTGTACGTGCTGCCGGATCCGAAGCCCAACTGCTCGGCAAAGAAGGAAAATACGTGCTTGTCCGTCTTCGCTCTGGAGAAACTCGCATGATTTTGGCTACTTGCCGCGCGACTGTCGGTCAAGTCGGTAACGTTGAGCATGAACTCATTAATATCGGGAAAGCCGGACGTAACCGCTGGAAAGGCAAGAGACCTACCGTTCGCGGTTCGGTTATGAACCCGAATGATCACCCGCACGGTGGTGGTGAAGGCCGCGCGCCGATTGGACGTAAATCCCCGATGTCTCCTTGGGGTAAACCAACGCTCGGTCTCAAGACGAGAAAACGCAACAAACCGTCGGATAAATACATCGTTCGCAGCCGCAAACGTAAGAAACGGTAAGGAAAGGAGGTTTCTCGATTGGGTCGCAGCTTAAAAAAAGGACCTTTCGTGGATGACCACTTAATGAAAAAGGTCGAAAAACTGAACGAAAACAATGATAAGAAAGTGATCAAAACTTGGTCGCGCCGTTCAACCATTTTCCCGGATTTCATCGGACATACGATTGCTGTTCATGACGGCAGAAAGCATGTACCGGTATACATTTCCGAAGATATGGTCGGTCACAAGCTCGGTGAATTTGCGCCGACTCGTACGTTCCGAGGACACTCGGGCAACGACAAGAAAACATCTCGTTAAGCAGAGAGGAGGTACAGTTGATGCAGGCAAAAGCTGTCGCTAAACAAGTCCGCATTTCTCCTCGAAAGGCTCGTTTAGTCGTAGATCTCATTCGAGGCAAGAAAGTCGGCGAAGCCTTTGCGATTTTGAAGAATACGCCTCGTGCGGCTTCTCCGATTGTCGAAAAGGTGTTGAAATCCGCCATAGCCAACGCGGAGCACAATTATGACATGGAACCCGAAGAACTTTCGGTTGAAACGATTTATGTCGATGAAGGCGCAACTATGAAACGCATGCGGCCGCGCGCCATGGGTCGTGCAGGACGGATCAACAAACGCACGAGCCATATTACGGTCGTTGTATCAGATTCGAAGGAGGGATAATGCGTGGGTCAAAAAGTCAATCCGGTAGGACTTCGCATCGGTGTCATCCGCGACTGGGAATCGAAATGGTATGCGGATAAGAACTATGCGGAACTCCTGCATGAAGATATCAAAATTCGTGAATACATCGAGAAACGCTTGAAAGACGCAGCCGTGTCTTCTGTTGAAATTGAACGTGCGGCAAATCGCGTGAACATTACCATTAAGACCGCGAAACCGGGAATGGTGATCGGGAAAGGCGGATCCGAAGTAGAAGCATTGCGCAAAGCGTTGAATGAGCTTACGGGAAAACGCGTTCACGTCAACATTTTCGAAATTAAGAAAGCGGACCTTGATGCCAAGCTTGTCGCCGACAACATCGCGCGTCAGTTGGAAAACCGCGTAGCGTGGCGCCGAGCTCAAAAACAATCACTCGGACGTTGCATGCGCGCAGGCGCTAAAGGGGTTCGGACACAAGTGGCCGGCCGCCTCGGAGGTGCTGATATCGCGAGAACGGAAGATTACAGCGAAGGAACCGTTCCGTTGCACACCCTTCGTGCCGATATCGATTACGGAACTGCTGAAGCGGACACCACTTACGGCAAATTGGGCGTAAAAGTGTGGATTTACCGCGGCGAGGTCCTTCCGACGAAAGGAACGAAGCAAGAGGAAGGAGGAAAATAATCATGTTAATGCCAAAGCGTACGAAATACCGTAAAGAACATCGCGGAGTCATGAAAGGCCGTGCGAAAGGCGGAACGGAAATTGTCTTTGGTTCTTACGGTCTCCAATCGCTCGATTCGGCTTGGATCACAAGCCGGCAAATCGAAGCTGCTCGTATTGCGATGACACGTTATATGAAACGCGGCGGGAAAGTTTGGATCAAAATTTTTCCTCAAAAGCCGTATACGGCTAAGCCGCTTGAAGTTCGAATGGGTTCCGGTAAAGGGGCACCCGAAGGTTGGGTAGCCGTTGTCAAACCGGGCAAAATCATGTTTGAAATTGACGGAGTTCCCGAAGAGGTCGCTCGTGAGGCTTTGCGTTTGGCTTCTCACAAACTCCCGGTCAGAACCAAGTTCGTACAACGCGAAGAAATGGGTGGTGAGGCAGATGAAAGCTAATGAAGTTCGTGACTTAACCACTGCCGAAGTCGAACAAAAAATCAAAGCTTTGAAAGAAGAATTGTTCAATTTGCGTTTTCAATTGGCGACGGGTCAATTGGAGAACCCGGCCCGGCTTCGCGATGTACGGAAATCGATTGCCCGCGCCAAGACCGTTTTGCGTGAAAGAGAGCTCGGAATTAAACACGGTTAGGAAAGGAGGCCTTTCTAGTGAGCGAACGTAACAATCGTAAGGTGTATGTCGGCCGTGTCGTATCGGACAAAATGGATAAAACCATTACGGTCAAAGTCGAGACTTACAAAACTGTCCCTAAATACAACAAACGCGTGAAGTATTCGAAAAAATACAAAGCGCATGACGAGAACAATCAGGCGAAAATCGGCGATATCGTCAAGGTGATGGAAACCCGACCGCTTTCAAAGGATAAGCGTTTCCGGCTTGTCGAGATCGTTGAAGAATCCGTCGTGATTTAGTCCGAAAGGAGGTACGTCCATGATACAGCAGGAAAGCCGATTAAAAGTGGCTGATAACTCTGGTGCCCGTGAGGTTCTCTGCGTAAAAGTATTAGGAGGATCCGGTCGGAAGACGGCCAATATCGGAGACATGATTGTCTGCACGGTAAAAAATGCAACACCAGGGGGCGTTGTCAAAAAAGGCGAAGTTGTAAAAGCCGTTATCGTCCGTTCCAAGAGCGGTGTGCGCCGTACGGATGGCTCTTACATCCGTTTTGATGAGAACGCAGCGGTCATTGTACGGGATGACAAAAGCCCGCGCGGTACCCGTATTTTCGGACCGGTTGCGCGTGAACTTCGTGAAAAGGAATTTATGAAAATCATTTCTCTCGCTCCCGAGGTTCTATAAAAGAAGGAGGTGCACTGACGTTGCATGTGAAGAAAGGCGATAAAGTCCAGGTCATCAGCGGTAAAGACAAAGGCAAACAGGGCGTCATTTTGCAGGCACTGCCGAAGCAAAATCGCGTGATTGTCGAAGGCGTGAACATCGTAAAGAAACACGCCAAGCCTTCTCAAGACAATCCGCAAGGCGGAATTATCGATCTAGAAGCGCCGATTCATGTTTCCAATGTGATGCCGCTGGATCCGGATTCCAATGAACCGACGCGCGTCGGTTATCAAATAAAGAACGGAACGAAACTGCGTATTGCGAAAAAATCCGGGAAAGCCCTGGATTAGTGAAAGGAGGTTCACCCTGAATGAATCGTTTGCAGAAACATTACCAAGAAGAAATCGTCCCGGCAATGATGGAGAAGTTCAACTATGACTCGGTCATGGAAGTACCGAAGGTGGAGAAGGTCGTCATCAACATGGGAGTCGGCGAAGCGGTTCAAAACGCGAAACTGCTGGACGACGCCGTTGAGGAGTTGACCGTCATTTCCGGTCAGAAGCCGGTCATTACGAAAGCGAAAAAATCGATCGCCGGATTTAAATTGCGTGAAGGAAATCCAATCGGAACGAAAGTAACCATTCGCGGTGAACGGATGTATGATTTCCTCGACAAGTTGATCGCTGTATCGTTGCCACGCGTCCGCGACTTTCGAGGGGTATCCAACAAGTCGTTCGACGGGCGTGGAAATTATACACTCGGCATTCGTGAACAATTGATTTTCCCGGAAATCGAATACGACAAAGTGAACAAAGTGCGAGGCATGGACATCGTTATCGTAACGACGGCCAACACGGACGAAGAATCGCGTGAACTGTTGAAACTGCTCGGCATGCCGTTCAAAAAATAACGTATTAAGGAGGTATGACCTTGGCAAAAAAATCGATGATCGCCAAACAGCAACGGAAGAAGAAGTTCAAAGTGCAAGAATATACGCGTTGTCAGCGTTGCGGTCGCCCGCACTCCGTTTTGCGTAAGTTCGGACTGTGCCGCATTTGTTTCCGTGAACTTGCTTACAAAGGTCAAATTCCCGGCGTGAAAAAAGCCAGCTGGTAATAGGGAAGGGAGGTACGTTTAATGGTGATGACAGATCCTATTGCAGATATGCTTACTCGCATTCGCAATGCAAACATGGTCAGGCATGAAAAGTTGGAACTGCCTGGATCGAACATTAAAAAAGAAATCGCAGAAATCCTGAAGCAAGAAGGGTTTATTCGCGACGTTGAATACATTGAGGACGACAAACAAGGGATTATTCGCATTTTCCTGAAGTACGGTTCGAAACAAGAACGCGTCATTACCGGTTTGAAGCGCATCAGCAAACCCGGTCTTCGCGTGTACGCCAAATCCCAGGAACTCCCTCGTGTGCTCGGCGGTCTCGGCATCGCAATCGTTTCGACTTCGAAAGGATTGATGACGGATAAAGAGGCTCGCAAGCAACAAGTCGGCGGAGAAGTATTGGCTTACATCTGGTAGAAATTGAGTGAAACGGAGGTGTCAACATGTCTCGTATCGGAAAAAGAGCTCTGACGGTGCCTGAAGGCGTGACGGTGAGCATCGACAAGAACGCTGTATCCGTTAAAGGCCCGAAAGGGGAACTCACCCGTACATTCGATCCGGAAATGAAAATCAAATTGGAAGATAACGTTGTGACCGTAGAACGTCCGAGCGACAGCAAGAAACATCGTTCCTTGCACGGCACGACGAACAGTCTGATTGGAAACATGATTGAAGGAGTAACGAATGGTTATCAAAAATCCCTTCAATTGGTCGGTGTCGGATACCGTGCTAACAAACAAGGACAAAAGCTTGTTTTGAACGTAGGGTACTCCCATCCGGTAGAAATTGATGCCGAAGACGGCATCGATATTGAAGTACCGGAAAATACGAAGGTTCTTGTAAAAGGAATCGACAAAGAACGCGTCGGTGCAGTCGCGGCCAACATTCGTTCTGTACGGTTGCCTGAGCCTTACAAAGGGAAAGGCATTCGCTACGAAAACGAACGCGTACGCCGTAAAGAAGGAAAAACCGGGAAATAGGGTAAACCTTCCGACAGGAGTGCTCCATCTCGCATCTTGAGCAAATGGTCTCAAGGAAGCGTTAAGCGCAACGGCCGAGCCGGGTAGGCGCTGGAGTACCCATCGACTCTGTATGAAGGAGGAGTGACATACATGATCACGAAGACGGACAAAAACGTAATCCGTAAAAAACGTCATAAACACGTGCGCCGTTCCGTATTCGGTACTGCCGAACGTCCGCGTTTGAATGTTTTTCGTTCATCGAAACACATTTACGCGCAATTGATTGATGACGATAAGCAGGTAACGCTCGTTTCGGCATCGACGAACGAAAAAGATGCGAACCTTGAAAACGGCGGGAACGTTGAAGCTGCTCGTCAAGTCGGGCAAAAAATTGCCGAGCGCGCGGTTGAGAACGGCATAAAAAAAGTCGTGTTTGATCGAGGCGGTTATTTGTATCACGGACGGGTCAAAGCCCTCGCAGATGCCGCCCGCGAAGCAGGTCTCGAATTTTAACCCATAAAGGAGGGAACTTGATGCAACAACGCATGGACAAAGAATTTGAAGAACGCGTGGTTTCCATAAATCGTGTCTCCAAAGTTGTGCGCGGCGGACGTCGTTTTCGCTTTGCTGCACTCGTCGTAGTCGGAGACAAAAAAGGCAACGTCGGATTCGGAACTGGAAAAGCTCAGGAAGTGCCGGAAGCGATCCGCAAAGGCGTTGAGAATGCGAAAAAGAATTTGTTTCCCGTACCGATGGTCGGGACGACGATTCCTCATGAAATTACGGGAAAATACGGGGCAGGCAGCGTGTTGCTGAAACCTGCATCGGAAGGTACTGGAGTCATCGCAGGCGGACCGGTGCGTGCCGTATTGGAACTTGCCGGTGTCGGCGACATTTTGTCGAAATCTCTTGGTTCGAACAACCCGATCAACATGGTTCGCGCAACGGTGGAAGGTTTGCAAAACCTGAAGCGCGCTGAAGACGTCGCAAAATTGCGCGGCAAAACGGTTGAAGAACTGTTAGGCTAACGAACGATTGAAGATGAAGGAGGGAATGAGATGGCCAAACAATTAGAAATCACCCTCACCCGCAGCGTCATCGGACGTCCTCAAACGCAACGCGATGTTGTCAAAGCGTTGGGCTTGAGAAAGATCCGTCAACAAGTCGTGCGGCAAGACACACCCGCGGTTCGCGGAATGGTTAACAAGGTATCTCATCTTGTGACGGTGAAGGAAATTTCAGGTTAAGGAGGTGCCGTAAATGAAACTGCATGAATTGCATCCTGCGAAAGGATCTCGCAAGAACAGGAAGCGTGTCGGACGTGGAAACGGTTCGGGACTCGGAAAAACGTCCGGCCGTGGTCAAAAAGGACAAAATTCCCGTTCCGGAGGCGGCGTGCGCCCTGGATTCGAAGGCGGTCAAATGCCTTTGATCAAGCGCTTGCCGAAAAGAGGCTTCAAAAACCCAACGAGAAAAGAATATGCAACGGTGAATGTCGAGGCGCTCAACCGTTTTGACGAAGGAACGGAGGTCACCCCGGAATTGCTGCTGGAGACGCGCCTTGTAAGAAAGCTGAAAGACGGGATCAAAATTCTCGGCGACGGCGAACTTAAAGTGTCTCTGACGGTAAAAGCCCACAAGTTCTCGGCTTCAGCGAAAGAAGCCATTGAAAACGCGGGCGGAAAACCCGAGGTGGTTTAATGTTCCAGACAATCTCGAACATTTTTCGAATCCCGGACTTGCGCAACAAAGTGATTTACACACTTCTTGCGCTTGTCGTCTTTCGGATCGGAAGTTTCGTTCCGGTACCGGGAGTAAATGCGGAAGCATTAAATTTTCAAGATCAGAACAACGTGTTCGGAATCATTAACACGTTCGGAGGCGGCGCCCTGCAAAATTTCTCGATTTTTGCAATGGGCATCATGCCTTACATCACCGCCTCGATCATCGTTCAGCTGCTGCAGATGGATGTCGTGCCGAAATTTACGGAGTGGTCGAAACAGGGGGAAATGGGCCGGCGTAAGTTGACGCAAGTGACGCGTTACGCCACCGTCGGGCTCGGTTTTATTCAAGCGATCGGTCTTTCGATCGGATTCAACAACATGTTCCGCGGGTTGATCCCGAACCCTACGATCTGGAAGTACTTGTTGATTGCGCTTGTATTGACTGCAGGAACGACATACTTGATGTGGCTGGGTGAACAAATTACGGCGAATGGGATCGGGAACGGCATCTCGATTTTGATCTTCGCCGGTATCGTAGCCCGTATTCCATCCATGGTAAACCAGGTTTATGCGACCAAAATTCAAGGAGCCGAAGGCAACTTGTTCTTGTCGTTCGTCGTCATCGGCTTGCTCTTGCTGGTCACGGTTGCCGTGGTTGTCGGGATCATTTTTGTTCAACAAGGGTTGCGCAAGATCCCGATCCAGTATGCGAAAAGGGTCGTCGGCCATAACAAATCGGTTGGCGGAGAGGCAACGCACTTGCCGATCAAGGTAAACGCCGCCGGCGTAATCCCGGTTATTTTTGCCATTTCGTTAATGATTACGCCGAGAACCATTGCCAGTTTCTTTTCGCCGAACGCGGTCACGAATTGGATCGAAAACGTCTTTAACTATACGACCGTCTCCGGCATGGTGGTTTATGCCTTACTGATCATTGCCTTTACGTATTTTTACACGTTTGTTCAAGTAAATCCTGAACAAATGGCCGATAATTTAAGAAAACAAGGGGGATACATCCCCGGAATCCGACCCGGCAACAATACGCTAACGTACATCACGAGGATTCTCTATCGACTCACTGCGGTCGGCTCACTTTTCTTGGCCGTCGTGGCGATTTTGCCGATGTTGTTCATCAATATCGCGCAATTGCCGGCATCGGTCCGAATCGGAGGAACGAGTCTTTTGATCGTCGTCGGCGTTGCCCTCGATTCAATGAAACAAATCGAGAGCCAGCTGATTAAACGACACTATAAAGGTTTTATCAAACGCTAGGTCGACCTCTTCGTCGCTTAGGCGTGCGATAACGTGAGTGAAAGATAGGAGAGGTAGAATGAATCTTATTTTGATGGGATTGCCGGGTGCCGGAAAAGGTACGCAGGCGGAAATGATCACATCCGAATTCGGCATTCCTCACATTTCGACGGGCGATATGTTTCGGGCCGCGATCAAGGAAGAAACGGCCCTCGGATTGAAGGCGAAGTCGTTTATGGACGCCGGCGAACTCGTACCGGATGAGGTAACGGTGGGTATCGTAAAGGAACGTTTAGGTAAGGATGATTGCAAGGAAGGCTTCTTGCTTGACGGGTTTCCTCGTACGATTGAACAGGCCGAAGCGCTTGAGCAAATTTTAGCGGATGACGGACGCGGGTTGGATTACGTCTTGTATATTGACGTAAAGGAAGAAAATCTTCTGAAACGCCTGTCCGGACGCAGGATTTGTCAAGATTGCGGAGCCACCTATCACGTGATATTCAATCCCCCGAGCGCAGAGGGGATTTGCGATAAATGCGGCGGAGCGTTGTACCAACGCGAAGACGATCAAAAGGAAACGGTGAAAAACCGTTTGCAGGTAAACAACAAACAGTTGCAGCCCTTGCTCGATTTTTATAAAAAACGCGGGTTGCTGCACAGCGTGAACGGCGATCGTGAAATCAAGGCCGTGTTTTCCGGCATTCGTCAACTCATCGGTTGACCATCCGCTGTTGCCGGGTGAATGATTGGACAGCGGCCGAACGGCGTGGTAAAATGTGTGCGCCACTTTTATGGATAGGCACAATCTGAAAATGAAGGTGATGTCTGTTGAGCGATCCGGATCCGTCTCCGAGGGTCGGACAACTCGTCAAAATCCTTAGGGGAAAAGATGCCGGTCAATATAGTGTGATTGTTGAGGTCCTCAGCGAACGATTCGTTCGGATTGCTGACGGTGATCAACGAAAATATGATCGGGCCAAGAAAAAGAACGTCATCCATCTTGAGTTGCTGGACTTTATTTCTCCGGAAATCACCCGAAGTATGTCAGAAGCGGGGCGCGTGACGAACGGCAAACTGCGTTTCGCGATTGCGAAATTTTTGGAGCAACAAGCTATTGATTAGGAAAGGAGACCAGAGTCGATGGCAAAAGAAGATGTCATTGAGGTAGAAGGTACGGTCATTGATCCTTTGCCGAATGCGATGTTTCGTGTAGAACTCGAAAACGGCCATAAAATTTTGGCTCACGTCTCGGGAAAAATTCGCATGCACTACATTCGTATATTGCCGGGGGATAAAGTTACGGTTGAACTGTCTCCGTACGACTTGTCCCGGGGTCGCATTACGTATCGCTACAAGTAATCCGACTTCATCGCCGAGCCTCCTGCGGCATGGGGGGCACGCATGGCAATGTGCGGAGAGTCCGAGCTTAAGGAGGTAATCGCAATGAAAGTGAGAGCGTCGGTCAAACCGATTTGTGAAAAATGCAAGGTCATTCGTCGTAAAGGCATTGTAATGGTGATTTGTGAAAACCCGAAGCATAAGCAAAAGCAAGGGTAAACTTAAGGAGGTGCAAGCATGGCACGTATTGCAGGTGTTGATATTCCGAGAGACAAACGGGTAGTCATTTCGCTCACTTACATTTATGGGATTGGCAAACCGATGTCTCAAAAAATATTGAAAGAAGCCGGCGTTTCCGAAGATACGCGTGTTCGTGATTTGACGGAAGAAGAGCTCGGACGCATTCGCGAAGTAATCAACCAGTACAAAGTGGAAGGGGATCTTCGCCGAGAAGTCCGCATGAACATCAAGCGTCTCATCGAGATCGGATCTTACCGCGGATTGCGTCATCGTCGCGGATTGCCGACTCGCGGACAACATACGAAAAACAACTCCCGTACGCGCAAAGGTCCGCGCCGTACGATTGCGAATAAGAAAAAATAACAAGTGAGGAGGTCGAAAAGGCATGGCAAAACAGCAACGTAACACGAAATCGAGAAAACGCCGCGTGCGTAAAAATATTGAAAGCGGCATCGCTCACATCCGTTCAACGTTTAACAATACGATCGTGACGATCACCGATACGCAAGGAAATGCTGTTTCCTGGGCAAGCGCCGGTGGACTCGGATTCAAAGGATCCCGGAAATCGACGCCGTTTGCCGCGCAAACGGCAGCGGAAGCCGCAGGCAAAACAGCAATGGAACACGGAATGAAAACGGTCGAAGTTTCCGTCAAAGGCCCGGGTGCCGGACGTGAAGCCGCCATTCGTTCGCTGCAAGCGACCGGATTGGAAGTCACGGCCATTCGTGATGTAACTCCGGTTCCTCATAACGGATGTCGACCGCCCAAACGCCGTCGTGTCTGATTGCGGCACTCGTATACCCGCACAACTTGCTGTCCATAATGGTTACGGGTGTTCGTTAGGTGAATTTCGGTCGGGACCACAGGCTTCTGACCGGGATTTTGACGTTTTCAAGGAGGGTTTGTGGAATGATCGAAATCGAAAAACCAAAAATTGAAACGGTTGAAACGAGCGATGATGCCTCCTACGGGAAATTTGTTGTTGAACCGCTCGAACGTGGATACGGAACGACTCTCGGGAATTCGCTTCGCCGCATATTGCTCTCTTCCTTACCGGGAGCTGCGGTAACGGCGGTTCAATTTGACAATGTTCTTCATGAGTTTTCAACGATTGACGGCGTTAGGGAAGATGTCACGGCGATCATCTTGAATATCAAGAATCTTGCCATGAAGATTTATTCCGACGAGGAAAAAACGTTGGAGATCGACGTGCAGGGCGAAGGCGAGGTCACGGCAGCGGACATCATTCACGACAGTGATGTTGAAGTTTTGAATCCGGATCTCCATATTGCGACATTGTCGAAAAATGCTCATCTTCATATGAGAATTACGGCAAAACGCGGCCGCGGTTACGTTCCTGCAGAGGCTAACAAGCATGATGATCAGCCGATTGGAATCATTCCCGTTGATTCCATTTACACACCGGTTACCCGTGTGAATTATCAAGTGGAGAACACCCGTGTCGGCCAGGTCACCAACTTTGATAAACTAACCCTCGATGTATGGACCGACGGAAGCATTCAACCGGAGGAAGCTGTTTCACTCGGAGCGAAAATTTTGACCGAGCATTTGAATATCTTCGTCGGCTTAACCGACCAAGCACAAAAAGCGGAAATTATGATCGAGAAAGAAGAAGACCAGAAAGAAAAAGTTCTTGAAATGACGATCGAAGAACTCGATCTTTCCGTGCGTTCTTACAATTGTTTGAAGCGAGCCGGGATCAACACGGTTCACGAACTTGCGCAAAAGTCGGAAGAAGACATGATGAAGGTGCGGAATCTCGGACGGAAATCCCTTGAAGAAGTGCAGGAGAAACTTCATGAACTGGGATTGGGGCTGCGTCAAGAAGACTAGGACGCTATCATTTGGCACCTGTTCAGTTTGCGAAGACGCATTTCTCGGCAACCGCATGGGAATTGATTAGACGAAGGGAGGACTTATCGTGGCATATGCAAAATTAGGACGCGACAAAGCGGCAAGACGTGCGCTGTTTCGCGATTTAGCAACGGACTTGATCATTAACGAACGGATCGAAACGACGGTGGCGAAAGCGAAAGAACTTCGTCCGATCGCCGAAAAAATGGTGACTCTCGCCAAGCGTGGAGACTTGCATGCCCGCCGTCAGGCAGCAGCATTTATTCGCAAAGAAATCGCCAACGAGGAAACGAAGCAAGACGCGGTTCAAAAGTTATTCAGCGAGATCGGCCCGCGTTACGAAGATCGTCAGGGCGGTTACACGCGTGTACTGAAGCTCGGCCCTCGCAAAGGCGATGCGGCGGAAATGGCTGTTATTGAATTCGTATAGGTCTGGTGAGCAAAAGGGCGGAACGGAACCGCCTTTTTTTGCATGGGAAGAAAGGATGGCTTTTGCGGCCGATATCGTAATGTGGCTACGTTTGGGGTGTGCGGCATGGAAAAACGCTTGATTGATGTCGATCAGCTTTCGTTTCGTTATCACCACGAAGACGAGTGGGTGATACGGGAGGTTGATCTGTCGGTTTACGAAGGAGAGTGGCTGGCGATTGTCGGACATAACGGTTCCGGTAAATCGACGCTGGCAAAGTTGTTGAACGGTTTGTTGCAACCGGATAAAGGATCGGTGACGGTCGAAGGCTTCAAAACCACGGACGACGATGGGCTTTGGGAAGTGCGGAGGCGTGTCGGTCTCGTCTTTCAAAACCCCGACAATCAATTTGTCGGGACGACGGTCCGCGATGACATTGCCTTCGGCATGGAAAACCGCGGCATCCCGCGTGAGGAAATGCTTCGCCGGATCGACGAAGCGATCGAGAAGGTCAACATGCGCGACTTTTTGATGAAAGAACCGCATCGGCTTTCCGGAGGTCAAAAACAGCGAGTCGCGATCGCGGGCATATTAGCCGTGCGTCCTTCTATCGTCATTTTGGATGAAGCCACTTCGATGCTTGATCCGAAAGGGAGAATGGAAGTATTGGAAACGGTTCGCGAACTGAACCGCAATGAGAACATCACGATTTTGTCGATCACCCACGATTTAAGCGAGGTTTTGAAAGCCGACCGGATCTGTGTCATGAATGAAGGGGAAATGATCGCTTCCGGTTCTCCCCGGGACATCTTTCAAAGAGAAGAACAATTGCAGCAGATCGGTTTGGACGTACCGTTTCCCATTCATTTGCGGAACCGTTTGATTCAAAAAGGGATTCCCGTTTCGAAACAGGCGATAACCGAAGAGGAACTGGTGGAGGAATTATGGACATTACGTTCAAGCAATTAGCGCATCGATACGGTGTCGGAACGCCGTTTGAGCATGAAGCTTTGCGAGAGATTGATCTTTCGATTCCTTCGGGAACCTACGTCGCCTTCGTCGGGCACACAGGTTCCGGGAAATCTACGTTGGTTCAACACATCAACGGCCTTTTACAGCCGACATCGGGTTCCATCACCGTCGGTGATTTCACGATACGGGCGGGAGAAAAGCAAAAACGGCTGAAAGCGTTACGCAGCAAAGTCGGCATGGTGTTTCAATATCCGGAACATCAGTTGTTCGAGGAAACCGTGGAAAAAGACGTTTGTTACGGGCCGCTGAATTTCGGGGATACAAAGGAAGAAGCGGTGAAAAAAGCGCATAAAGCGATCGAAATGGTCGGTCTCGACCGTTCGTTGCTTGATCAGCCGCCGTTTGAGTTGAGCGGCGGCCAGATGAGGCGTGTCGCCATCGCCGGGGTGCTGGCAATGGAGCCGGAAGTGCTCATCCTCGATGAGCCGACGGCGGGTTTGGATCCACGCGGGCAGCGCGAGATCATGGAGATGTTTGCGGCTTTGCATCGCGACAAGCGATTAACGACGATTCTCGTCAGTCACAGCATGGAGGACGTTGCGTCCTATGCTGATCATGTAGTCGTTATGAAAGAAGGTTCGATCTATCGGCAAGGGGCTCCGGAGTGTATTTTTTCACAACCCGAAGAGCTGCAATCTCTAGGGCTTGATGTTCCCGAATCGACGAGGTTCATTCAGAAGCTGGAAGCCCGCTTTGGCATGCGCTTGCCGAAAGATCGGTTTTCCATCGAAGAAACGGCCGACTTGATCGAGCAGCTTTGGCGCGGGGAGGCGGTCGGAGAATGAATTCGCTTATCATCGGTCAATACGTACCCGGGCAATCAGTCATACACCGGCTCGATCCGAGAGCGAAACTCGTTGCCGTCATGTTGTTTGTGTTGATTGTTTTTCTCGCAGACAATGTATGGTCTTATGGTTTGCTCGCCGTTTTCACGATGGTTTCCGTGGCGCTTTCCAAGGTTCCGTTTCCGTACTTATACAAAGGGTTGCGGCCGATTGTTTGGATCGTGCTGCTGACGTTTTTCTTGCATGTGTTCATGACTCATGAAGGGGAACTGCTTTTTCATTGGGGCATCATTCGCATTTACGAAGGCGGCATTATTCGCGGCCTGTTCATTTCCATGCGAATTTTGTTTCTCATCCTTGTCACGACATTGTTGACGTTGACAACAACGCCGATTGACATCACCGACGGGATGGAAGATCTGCTTGCCCCTTTTAAAAAAGTGCGTTTGCCGGTTCACGAGTTTGCTTTAATGATATCGATTGCTTTGCGATTTATTCCTACATTATTGGAGGAAACGGAAAAAATCATGAAAGCCCAGCAAGCGCGGGGAACGGATTTTTCGGCGGGATCGTTGAAAGAACGCGTGCGCGCTTTCGTTCCGTTGCTCGTTCCGTTGTTCATAAGCGCATTCAAACGTGCCGAGGACCTTGCTCTGGCGATGGAAGCGCGCGGTTACCGCGGCGGCGAAGGAAGGACGCGTATTCGGCTTTTGCGCTGGGAATTGCGCGATACGCTCGTTCTCGCGGTACTCTTCGTTTTGACGGTTGCGCTGATCGGCTTGCGCTTTTGATGAAAGGGCGTGAATACGGTTGATACGCATGTTATGCAAAACCGCTTATGACGGTACGGAATACTCAGGTTGGCAAGTCCAGCCGAACGCTCGGACGGTGCAAGCGGAAATTGAATCCGCGCTTGCACGCATTCATAAAGGACGGTCCGTTCGCATTCACGGTTCGGGAAGAACGGATGCACATGTTCATGCACACGGACAAATGTTTCATTTTGATACGGAGTTGGACATTCCCGCTGAGGGTTGGCGCAGGGCATTGAACGCAGGGCTTCCCGATGATGTGCTGATTCGCTCCGTTGTGCCTGTAGATCCGCAATTTCATGCCCGATTCGATGTGAAGAAGAAAGAATACCGTTACCGTGTGCTTCTCGCGCCGGAGGCCGACGTCTTTCGCCGCCGTTATACGTTATACATGCCGCATAAGCTTGATGTCGAGCGAATGAGACAAGCGGGGGTTTCGTTGGTCGGCACGCATGATTTTTCGTCGTTTTGCGCAGCGAATGCGTCGGCCGCCGATAAAATTCGCACGCTTTTTGCCGTTGACGTTATCGAAAACGGCGACGAGTTGATGTTTCGCCTGCAAGGCAACGGGTTTCTGTATCAGATGGTGCGGATTATCGTCGGCACATTACTTGAGGTTGGAACGGGAAGGCGCGAGCCGAACGAGGTAAGCGCCATTCTTCACGGACGTGACCGGACGCTGGCCGGGAAAACCGCCCCGGGTCACGGCTTGTTTTTATGGGAAGTGTCGTATCATTCTTGACATGAGAGATGGTCTGTAATAAGATATAGTTTGGTATTTCTTTTCCACGCCCCGAATGGAATGAAATAGATGAATGCACGCAATAAGGAGGATATCTTCATGCGCACGACTTACATGGCAAAGGCAAGTGAAGTCGAGCGGAAGTGGTACGTGGTTGATGCTGAAGGTCAAACCCTCGGACGCCTCGCTAGTGAGGTGGCGTCGATTTTGCGCGGAAAGCATAAACCGACTTACACTCCGCACGTCGATACCGGTGATCATGTGATCATTGTGAACGCTGAGAAAATTCATTTAACCGGTAAAAAATTGCAAAACAAAAAATACTACCATCACAGCGGCCACCCGGGCGGTTTGAAAGAAAGAACGGCTCTCGAAATGAGAACGACCCGTCCCGTGAAAATGCTCGAATTGACGATCAAAGGCATGCTGCCGCATAACAGCCTCGGCCGCCAAATGGCGAAGAAACTGCACGTATACGCAGGACCGGAACATCGCCACGAGGCGCAAAAACCTGAAGCTTACGAACTTCGCGGATAAAGGAAGGTGACATACTTTGGCTAAAGTACAATATTACGGAACAGGGCGCCGTAAGAAGTCTGTTGCGCGCGTACGCCTCGTTCCCGGCGACGGAAAGATTGTTGTGAACGGCCGTGACATCGAAGAATATTTCAACCTTGAAACGTTGCGCGCGATTGTGAGACAACCGCTCGTTGAAACGGAAACGGTTGGTACTTACGACGTCCTCGTTAACGTTGACGGCGGCGGATACACCGGTCAAGCCGGCGCGATTCGCCACGGCGTGGCCCGCGCATTGCTTGAAGTCGATCCTGACTTCCGCGCTCCGCTTAAGCGCGCAGGCTACTTGACTCGCGACCCGCGTATGAAAGAACGTAAAAAATACGGACTCAAAGGCGCGCGCCGCGCACCTCAGTTCTCGAAACGTTAAAGCCAGTCCTGTTCAAGACCTTAAATCGAATCGATTTAAGGTCTTTTTCATTTGGAAATTTAAATTGCGTGCATGAACCTCTCTGACCTGTCGAAACTAAGGGGAAAAGGAAAGAGAGGGGATGCGATTGAACGTCATCACGTCTTTTACGGAAAAACAACGGCATAAACAAGTGGAATTCGAGCGGAAAGTGTTGCGCGATTTGTCGTTTACCGAAATTGAAAAAACGGTCGAGTTGACGTTTTCGCCGTATTTAAAAACGACTTCGGGCTATCAGTCGCCGCTTGAAGAAGTTTGCGTCGATTACGCGGTGGAAGCTTTTTTGCTCGGGGCCTCTTACAGCCGGCTCGGTTATTACGGGGAGCCGATCGAACAGGTCGAGAAAAAAAGCCGCGAAGCCAAGAAGAAACTCACCGACGACTTGTATGACTATTGGACGTACTGGAGCCACGCCGACGAGCTGATGCTCGAATCGATCTACACCGCTTCGGAATTGTACGTCGATCAATGGTGGCGCAACGGATTCGAAACCGGCGAAAAACGTTACCGGCTTCGCCTTCACTAATCATATTTGTCTCCCTTGTCCCATATATATGTACAAACACACAAGGGGAGACGGCCAGTGAAAGCCTATTGGAAACCGACCGCGATGATTGCAGGGGCACTCATACTTGTTTTCATTATTTTTTATCAAGTGGAGTTTCACGATTCCCATTCCGATTTGTCTTGGAAAACGCCGCTTTCGGGCAAAGTGATTGTGCTTGACGCCGGTCATGGGGGACCGGATGGAGGAGCCGTAGGCAAAGGGGATGTCACGGAGAAAGACATTGCTCTGGCGATCTCCCATCAAGTGAAACATTATTTGCAGCAAGCCGGTGCGCTCGTGCTCATGACGAGAGAAGTCGACAAAGACTTGGCCGATGAAAACAATGAAGACTATAGCCGGCGAAAAACTCGCGATTTGCGGCAAAGGGTCGCTTTCGTGAAACAAACGAAGCCCGATTTGCTCATCAGCATTCATTTAAACGCGATTCCTTCACCAAGGTGGAGAGGGGCGCAGACTTTTTTTGATCCACATATGGCGGATAGCGAAAAGGTGGCCAAATTCATCCAAGATTCTCTTCGCTACCACCTTGAAAACACTGACCGCTATGCAAAAGCGATCAGCAACATATATTTGTTGAAGACGGTCGATGTTCCCGCAGCACTTGTCGAAGTCGGATTTTTGTCCAATCCGGAAGAGACGGATTTACTGAAGACGGAAAACTATCAATATCAGGTGGCCGCGTCGATCTATCAAGGCATCATGCGCTATTACGGCAAAGAACCCGTTCCGGAACAGTAGGAACGGGTTTTGGCGGCTATCTATGTTATACTGTTAACGGAAAAAACAATGGGCTAAAAGGTGGGATGTACCTATGTTGAACGAAGAGACGGTACGCGAGCAACTGAAAAGTGTACAAGACCCTGATTTACATAAAAGCCTCGTCGAAACTGGCGGCATTCGCGAGGTCAAGATCAAAGAAGGTTACGTCGGTTTGAAAATCGCACTCGCGCAAATCAATACTGCCGAACAAATGCAAGTGCAGCAGGAAATTGTCAATAAGCTGAAAAGCGCGGGTGCCGATTCGGTCGGTCTCCGCTTTGAAGCGTTGAGTGAGGAAGAACTCGACAAGTTCGGGGGGATAGCCGAGGAAGAAGAGGATGACGGCTCATTGCTGACGAAAGGCAGCAAGACGACATTCATTGCCGTTGCGAGCGGGAAAGGCGGCGTCGGGAAATCGACGGTGACGGTGAACTTGGCAACCGCGTTGCAGCGGCTCGGGAAGAAAGTCGGGATTGTCGATGCCGACATTTACGGGTTCAGCGTGCCGGACATGATGGGGATCGAAACCCGTCCGCGAGTGGAAGGAAATAAAATTTTCCCTGTCGAGCGTTTCGGCGTCAAAGTGATTTCGATGGGCTTTTTCGTCGAAGACAATTCCCCGGTCATTTGGCGCGGACCGATGCTCGGTAAAATGTTGAACAATTTCTTCAACGAAGTGGAGTGGGGCGACCTCGACTATTTGCTGCTCGATTTGCCCCCGGGTACGGGAGATATGGCGCTCGATGTGCATACGATGCTGCCTTCTTGCAAGGAAATCATCGTGACGACGCCGCACGCAACCGCTGCTTTCGTCGCTGCACGCGCCGGCGCGATGGCTTTGAAGACGGAGCATGAAATTATCGGCGTCGTTGAAAATATGGCTTATTTCGAGAGCGAATTGACCGGGGAAAAAGAGTACGTGTTCGGCAAAGGCGGAGGCGAGAAGCTGAGCGAGGAATTGAACACGGAATTGCTCGGACAAGTTCCGCTTGCGCAGCCGGCCGAGCGGGAGGACGGTACGTTCGCTCCCGGCGTTTACGAGGAAGACGAGCCGATCGGCAAGATTTATCGCGAAATCGCGGAAAAAGTGGCCGCAAAAGCCGAATAGGACGAGAAAAAAGGCCTCTCACGAATGCGAGAGGTCATTTTTTCGTTATTGGGAAGTTTGCTGCTGGCCGCCGCTGCCGCCACCGCCGGATTGTTGTTGCTGTGATTGTGCTTGCTGGCCAGTCGTTCCTTTGTTGACTTCTTCGTTGACGACTTGTCTTAAGATTGAAGCGATGCGTGCCTGAAACAGCGGACTTTGAAACGATTGGGCGATCTCTTTTTGCATTTGTTTCCGGTATTTTTGCGATTTCATGAGCTGCAAAAACTGCTGATCCATTTCGGGACTTTGCAAAATGGTCATCATCATGTCTTGGTATTTCGGGTCCTGCATTAAATCCATCAGCATTTGCTTGTTTTGTTTCATCATCGTCGTTGCTAACTGCTTGGAGAATTTCGGATCTTTCAGCAGTTTTTTCAAATATTTCTTGCCTTCGTCCGACGTGAACGTATCCTCAATCGTTTTTTTTACAAACTCCCTGTCCATCAGCAACTGCGCGCGCATTCCGGGATCGGACAACACGTCGCGAATCGCTTGTTTTCCCTCGTCCGTTTTCAACAGATCGACCATCATTCTTTTCGTCTCCTGATAGTCCATCTGATTCCCTCCTTGGGCGTTCGTAGCCGCGCCAGAGCATCCGGACGGAATCAAGAAAAGAACACTGGCCGCTAACAAGATCAGCCGTGTTTTCATATGAGGTCCTTCCTTTCCAATTCAAATTCCTTATGATTAATATGAGAGGCACGAGCCGCAATTATTCCGCAGTGGGAAAGGGGATCGGTGGTAATTTCGTCCGGCGGTTGGTACAATCATATCGGAATGAATTCGAAGCGTTTGGAGGACCGGATGTGAAGATCAGGAATTGGCTTTTCTTGTTTTTTTCTACGCTTTTGATCGGCGGCGTCATCGGTGCGGTTTTGGGCGTCGCATTCAACTGGTCGCTGTTCACCAGCGGCGGGGCTGTCAATTTTATCATAGGCGTTTTGGAAGTGTTTGGTTTCGGCTGCATGTTCAGCGTCATCAGCCAAATGGGGTTTTTCGCCTATTTGACCGTACACCGTTTCGGGATCGGCATGTTCCGTTCACCTTCATTATGGAACGGCATCCTCGCGGTGTTGACCGCATTTGTGTTGTTCGACTTGTTTTACTTTCGGTTCATCGCTTTTCGCGAACCGGGGGAGTCGCCGCTGCGTTTCATGCTGTTGCCGCTGTTTTTGTTTTTGTACAGCTGGTGGGTTTCCGTGCGCAAACGTAAAGAAACGAACCGGACGGCATTTTTGCCAACGTTGTTTTTCATGGTCGTCGTTACGGTCCTGGAATGGTATTATCCATTAAAAACGAACTCCGACTGGATGTGGATCGTCGGTGCGGTGCTGCTCGCCTGCAACACGTGGCAAGTGTTGGTTTTGCACCGGCTGCTGGGCCAACCGAAACAATCTTGATCGAAAAAAAGCAACCCCGCGGCGGCTTTTCGCACGTGAAAGGTTGCTCTTTTTGTGTCGTTATTTAACAAGCCGGGATTCGGTATGCGCGTTTTGGAGCAAATCGGAAACCGTTTCGAAGGCGTAACCTTCGTCTTTTAAAGCATCAATGAGTGCCGGCAGCGCCTCGGCCGTCAGTTTCGCTGAATCCGAGGCATGCATGCGAATAATCGCGCCCGGGGAGACGTTTTCAGTCACGTTTTCGAGGATTTCTTTCTCGCTTGAGGCTGACACATCGCCGGCATCAACGCTGGAAGCAATGACTGTGTAATGCATCGCCTGAGCGGTGCGCAGCATTTGTTCATTATATTTTTGATTTGGCGGCCGGAAGAGTGTCACGGTTTTTCCGGTCGCTTTTTCAATCGCTTCCCTGGCGAGCATCATGTCGTTTTGAATACTTCGGGCGTCCATGCTGCGGTAATTTTTGTGGCCATAGCCGTGCGAAGCGATTTCATGTCCGCCTTTGACGATTTTCTTGGCCAGGTCCGGGTGGTGTTCGGCCCATGACCCTGATAGGAAAAAAGTGGCGTGCACACCTTCTTCTTTGAGAACTTTTAAGATGGGTACCACAAGTGTATCGCCCCATCCGACATCAAACGTCAGAGCGATTTGCCGTTTGTTTGTCTCGACTTGCGCAACTGCATGAGGTTCCGATTTCGTCGTGGTGAAGGCGAGGTTTTCACGGCTGTTCACCGAGGCGATCGCCGCCGCCAGGAAACCGCATAAGATCACAAGAAAAGTTTGCTTCACCTTCTTGCCGTTAATCACCCAAATCAGATTCACGATGACAAGCCCCCTCTCTTGCCACATTTTATGCCGCCATGGACAAGATATTCATAAATCGTTTTCCTTTCGGCGATACTAGCGGAAGTGAAAGAGGTGATCGTCTTTGTTGGGTGCATTATTTTCCGATAACGAATGCGAAGAACTTGTCTATATGATCAAAAAAGAAATGGAAGAATTGTTGTTCGACCTCGAAGACGAGCGGATCGAAGGCATTGTAAAGAGGGCGATGGAGGAACGGTATCGCTTGATGTTTCGTCTTTTCAGCCGCTTTGCCTCCCCCGAAGAATGCGGACGCTATTTGCGAACGTTCTCAACGTGAATCCTCGTTTATGGGAACGCTTTTCCGGGAATCGCATGTACTAATACGATCGGAAAAGGAATGGGGGGATCATCGCTTGGTTGAGCGAAAACGACGTCATTTCAAAGCGGTTATTTTTCAATTGGAAGAAATCGTCGCGCATACCACCCCGTTCGAGATCGAAGCTTGGATTGACTGCGCGCGGCAACTCGGCATTGCGAACGAGGATCTCGAAGACCGGATTTCGAGATGGGACAGCGTTAAGCTTGCCCGCTGGATGGTCGAAACGGGTGAGGCCCGCGGAATGACTTCGGAAGACTTAATTGAACAAAAAGAGCGTATTTTCCTAGCTTCGCTCGGCCGTCTCACACCAAGGGACGTGTCTCCCGGCATCGCGCCTTTGCTGAAGAATTTGAAGAAAAACGGCATCCGCCTTTCGGCCGCATCCGCGCGTGTGAACGTTTCCGAAGCGATCGAACAGCTGGAAGTCGGAGATTTTTTCAATGACGTGGAAGACGGCGGAGGGGAAGCGGGTTTATTGAATCGAGTGGAAGCCGCTTGCGAGCGTCTCGGTGCGGACGTGCAGGAATGTATTGTGATCATTGATGCGGACGAAGCTCCTTTGGATGGGCGCGAAAGTGAGTGGCTCGTGATCGCCGTCGGGTGCAAAGACCCCGTGGAAGGGGCGGTATGGACGATCGAAAATACCGGTGAATTGACTTACGAAGCATTGAAGGAGATGTACGAAGAAGCGGCACACTGACAGGTGTAAAATGGCAGTTGACATGGTTTTGCGGCCATGTTATATTATTTCATGCGCTGCAAGAGTGACGCATTCGGCGGCCGTACTTCGGACCGCCGCTTTCCATGCGAAAAGCAATTGACATTCTCTTGCCGGCATGCTAAGATAGTCTTCCTGTCGATGAAGGCGGGAGGGCCTTGATTCTTGCTTCGGGACTTTTTAAAAGTATTGACACTACCCGCGGAATCATGGTATATTAGAAAAGTCGCTGTTAGAAAGCGACGACGAAATTCCGACGCGAAACGAGACGTTTTGCGGATGACGAAAATGAAGGAAGTTGTTCCTTGAAAACTGAACAAAAAGCCAAGCGTGACGAGGAAACTCGTCGATTTAGAGATTGGATGTGAGAGGTTGGAGGTTGGATTTCCGGCTTTTCAGTTCTCGCAAAAGATCTCTTCCTTTAATCAAGCAA
>DASSOY010000071.1 GCA_035700025.1 Bacillales bacterium
GCCATGTGACATGACAAAGGTTTTTGGTATGATAGGAGAAGAGAGATTATCGATACTGGAGGCTTGGATGATGGGAAACAAGGTTGCTTTGATTACGGGAGGCACCCGCGGGATTGGCCGGGCGATCGCCGAGAAATTTGCGAGCGAAGGCTACGATTTGGCGCTGAATTTTATGAGAAAGCGCAAGAACGCGGAAGAAACGAAAGAAGCGTTGGAGTCGAAATACGGCATTCGCGTATTGACGGTGCGCGCCAATGTCGGGGAAGTGGAACAGATCCGCCAGCTGTTCGGCGAGATCGACAACGCATTCGGGAGACTCGACGTCTTCGTCAGCAACGCGGCATCAGGGGTGTTGCGGCCGATTATGGAACTGGAAGAAAGCCATTGGGATTGGACGCAAAACATTAACGCGAAAGGGTATTTGTTTGCGGCACAAGAAGCGGCCAAGTTAATGGAGAAAAACGGCGGCGGCGCGATTGTTGCGGTGTCGAGCGTTGGGTCGATTCGCGTGTTGCCGAATTACGTGGCGGTCGGCGTGTCGAAAGCCGCGGTCGAAAACATTACGCGATACTTGGCGATTGAGCTTGCGCCGAAAGGGATTGCGGTGAACGCCGTATCCGGAGGAGCGGTCGATACGGACGCGTTGAAGCATTTTCCGAACCGGGACGAAATCATCGAGACCGCAAAAGCGAAAAACCCGACCGGACGGATGGTCGAACCGGAAGATCTCGCGGAAACGGCGTATTATTTGTGTACGCCGGCAGCGAGCATGATTCGCGGGCAGACGATCATCATCGACGGCGGCATGACGCTGTTAGGGGAATAAAATAAAAAAAAGAGGCTGACTCAAAAGAGGTCGTGAGTCAGCCTCTTGGCTTTCGCTGATTCTAACGAACATTTAAGACCGTTAGAAGCTCCAAGCTGCGTGAAACGGCGGCGAAAAAGGCGCTAAGGTGATCAAATGTTCGTTAGAAAAAATAATTGGATCTAATTTACATTTATTCGATAAAAACAGGGTGTCCCCAATGGCAAGACTTGGGGACACCCTCGTTTTGTGCGGTTTAGAGCATTTCAGAGACGGTTTTCGCCTCAAGGAAGTTGGTCAAGTAGTCGGGACCGCCCGCTTTCGCGTCCGTTCCGGACATTTTGAATCCGCCGAACGGATGGTAGCCGACGATCGCCGCGGTGCATCCGCGGTTAAAGTACAAGTTGCCCACCTGGAATTCGGTGCGAGCGCGGTTTAAATGCGCGCGGTTTTTCGAAATGACCGCGCCGGTCAATCCGTACTCGGTGTTGTTGGCAATTTCCAGCATGTGATCGAAATCGCGTGCCTTCGTGAACGCAACAACCGGTCCGAAAATTTCTTCCTGCATGAGCCGGGCTTTCGGATCGACGTCGGCAAAGATCGTCGGCTGCACGAAATATCCTTTCGAATCGTCGGTTTCACCGCCGACTTTCAGTTCGCCTTCTTCCTTGCCGATTTCAATGTAATTCTTGATCTTGTCGAATTGTTTTTCATTAATGACCGGTCCCATGTACGGGTCGCCGGCCGGATCGCCGACTTCGAGTTGCTTCGTCAGTTCAATCGCTTTCTCCAACACTTCGTCATACACATCTTGGTGAATGACGGCGCGCGAACAGGCCGAACATTTTTGCCCGGAGAATCCGAACGCCGAGTTGACGATCGCATCCGCTGCCAAGTCCAAATCCGCTTCGTTGTCGACAATGATCGTATCTTTGCCGCCCATTTCTGCAACGACGCGCTTCAGGAACAACTGGCCCTCTTGCACCTTTGCAGCCCGTTCGTAAATGCGCGTGCCGGTCGCTCTTGATCCGGTAAAATTGACGAAACGCGTCTTCGGGTGATCGACGAGATAGTCGCCGATTTCTTGCGGATCGCCCGGTATGTAGTTGACAACGCCTTTCGGAAGTCCCGCTTCTTCAAGGGCTTCCATCGCTTTGTAGGCGATGATCGGCGTGCTTTCTGCAGGTTTCAGCAAAACCGTATTTCCGGTAACGACCGGTGCGATCGTCGTTCCGAGCATGATGGCGAAAGGAAAATTCCACGGCGGGATCGTTACGCCGGTTCCCATCGGTTGATAGAAAAAGTGGTTGTGTTCGCCAACACGTTCGTTGATCGGCTTGCCATTGGCGAGTTCGAGCATTTGCCGGCCGTAGTATTCGAGAAAATCGATGCCTTCGGCCGTGTCGGCGTCGGCTTGACTCCAAGGTTTACCAGCTTCATATACCATCCATGCGGAGAATTCGTGTTTGCGCCGGCGCACGATCGCTGCGGCACGGAACAAAACTTCCGCACGTACTTTCGGATCCCATTGGCTCCATTCTTTATACGCTTCTTCAGCAGCCGCAAATGCCTTTTCGACTTCCTCCTTGCCAGCCATTGAAACGGTGCCGATGACCTCGTCTTTGTCGGCGGGATTCGTCGACGTTAATTTACTGCCGGTGGGAACGCGTTCCCCCGCGATAATCAAATCATAATCTTTGCCAAGCTCCGCTTTCACTTGTTTTAAAGCCGCTTTAAAATCGTTCCGGTTTGATTCGTCCGAAAAATCGGTGAACGGTTCATGTTTAAAAGGTAATACCATTCGTTACAGCCTCCTTATTCCTTTTTTCAATTCCATAGTAACTTAATTGGTGGGGCACTTCAATTGACACCGTTTACATCGTTAGCATTGCGAAAAATCACGCAATTTCCGCTTCGACGAGAATCTCGACATTTCCTTTCAGCGCTTTGGAAACCATGCATCGCGATTCCGAACGCTTGACGATTTCCTGCACCTTTTCGATATCCGTTTTGTCGGCGGAATCGGGTAATTTCACATCAAGATGGTGCAACACGGTTTCAAAGTGCAGTCCGCCTTGTTCGCTTACCGTTCCCTTCGAATGGATCGACACCCGTTGTACTTCGATCCCTGCCGCCTCCAGACCAATGCCGAACGTCATTAAAAAACACGAAGCCGCCGCGGACAGAAGCAACTCGTCCGGATTCGTCCCTTGCCCCGCCCCGCCCATCGAAGCCGGCACCGACATGGAAGATGTTAAGTTCCCCGCGCGCATCTCTCCAATACCTCTGCGCCCGCCTTTCCACGTGGCTTCACATTCGAACACGTGCCTCGTCATTTCCAATTCTCCTCCTTTTTTCTTCATCTTCTTCCCAATTGGATTGTATCACATCGGCCGAGTCCGAACGCAGATGAGCGGCTTTTTAAAAAAATTTGGGCGCGGCAAGCATCCCATTTTCATAATAGGCGCATATGCTGTTATCGAATGCTAAGGAGAAAGGTGGAATGATCTTGACGAACGAATCCGATCCGACATTCGAGTGGAATGAAGAACAGCGGCAACAAGGGTTTTATGGAGGTCAAGGCGCCGGTTTCGGCTATCCGGGTTATTACGGGGGGCAATACGGCCGTCCATGGTGGGGCGGTTATCCCGGCGGCGGTTACTATGGCCGACCGTGGTGGGGAGGCTATCCCGGCGGCGGCTACTACGGCCGTCCGTGGTGGGGAGGCTATCCCGGCGGCGGTTATTACGGCCGTCCAGGTTATTACGGTCGCCCGGGTTACTATGGCCGCCCGTGGTGGGGCTATCACGGAGGCTATTACGGCGGCATGCCCGGCTGGGGCGGCGGCCAATACGGCGGCTCCCCAGGTTGGGGAGGCTATCATGGCGGAGGTTTCACGACTGGTCAACAAGGCATTGGGGTCCCAGGCTCTTAACCAAGAAAAAAGGGGGATCCGCTTCGGCGGCGCCCCCTTACTTATTTTTATAAACATGGACAAACGGTTCATCCCTATCAGGATTCAAAACGACGAGCGCTTCCGGACCTTGCGCCGAGGAAATGTAAACATCGATCGGAACGTCTTGCGGAAACGGGTTGTTTTGGTCGGAAAGCAAACCCGCGATAAATTGCGAGAAGGAAATCACTTCGGTTTCGGCATAAAATTTGATCGGAATGTCGATCGTCATATGCTGCAATTCTTTTTGCTTGTAAAAAGCTTTTCCGATGACATCGACGTAATTCGGAAAATAATCTTGTACCTGCGACCGAAACTGTTCGAAATGATCCGTATCGGCTTGATAATGTTCGCTCGCTTCGACGGAAGGAAACAGCACATGAGTTTCCTTCAACGGTTCCCATTCCCCGACGGACGAATCCTCCGCTTTTACGACCGTTTTGGCAAAATAATGGCCTGGCACGAGCGACTCTGCCGCCTGTTCCTGATAAAGGCCGATGACGATCGGCACGTTTTTCAATGCCTCGATTTCTCGTATTCGCTTCACGATTACATCGGCGAACTGCTTCGCCTTTTCCTTTGCTTTCTTCTCATCGAGCTTGATCTGACGGCGGTAAAGGTTCCCATCGGCATCTTCCACTTTAAAGGAATAAACCTTCGCCATCGAAATGGCGATTGAAAGGCCGCCGAGTTTCAACTGATCTTTTCCCGCCTGAACGAGATAGTCTTGCTCCGTGACATAACTAAGATAGGAAGGATGTTCGCTGAGAAACTGAACTTTTTTTTCCGCCGAATACTTTTTATAGCCTTTCGGAAGATCGGGATTCAACCCTTCCGGATTATCCTGCGACTCATTTTCCAGCCAGTTCTCAATCATGTCCCTCTCTAAATATTGACCTTCTTGAAAGATGTAACGATCCGGAGAATAAACGTCTTTCGACAACCGCATTAATCCGGTCTGGATTTCATCAATGTCGAGGCGGTTGGCAACTCCATATAAAATATGCCCCCGCGCCGCCCCGGGCTTAAAATCGACAACCGTACGGTATTGGTTTTTGATCGATTCAACTTTCGGCGTGATTTTTACTTTTTTTTGCTTTTTTCCTTTGTCGGACTTCTTGACGATTTTATTCGAATCCGGATCATTCCCGAAATTCGGAACGCAACCGGAAAGGATCAGCGCCAATACGCAAAACAAGACGATAATTCGTCGATCCATTCATGCCAACTCTCCCTATTGATTCAGCTCTTCCCTCAGCCGCTCCTCATCCCATACGGCGACTCCTAATTCATTCGCTTTCGCCAGCTTCGAACCGGCGTCTTTTCCTGCAATGACGAGATCGGTGTTAGAGCTGACGCTCCCCGTCACATTGCCGCCAAGCCGTTCAATCGCTGCTTTCGCCTCATTTCGCGTGAGTTGTTCCAGCTTTCCGGTCAAGACGACTTTCTTTCCGGCGAAAAACGAATGACTTTCCGCCTCGCCTGCCGGTGCCGGCCCTCGGTATTCCATGTTGACGCCAAGCGATTTCAGCTCTTCGATCAGCGCTTTCACTTCAGGCAATCCGAAGTACGTGCGGATCGAATCGGCCATCTTATCGCCGATTTCATCCACTTCTAGCAAATCATTTTCATTCGCATTTTGCAAACGTTCCATCGTCTGAAAATGCTGTGCGAGCGTTTTTGCTGCTTTCGAACCAACAAACCGGATGCCAAGGCCGAACAACAATCGCTCCAACGAGTTGCTCTTCGAGTGTTCAATCGCCTGCAACAGCTTGTTTACGGACTTGTCACCCATCCGTTCGAGAACAATTAGGTCTTCGTATCGCAATTTATACAAATCGGCGACGTCCCGAATCAGTTCGTTCAGGAATAACTGCGTAATCACCTTTTCCCCGAGACCATCTATGTTCATCGCGTTTCGCGACACGAAATGAATCAAGCCCTCACGAATTTGCGCCGGGCACTTCGGATTCAGACACCTAAGCGCCACTTCCCCTTCAATCCGCACGAGCTCGCTCCCGCATGCCGGACATTCGTCCGGCATGCGGAACTCTTTCTCGTCCCCGGTCCTGCGGTCTTCGAGCACACGCACCACTTCTGGAATAATGTCGCCCGCCTTCTTTACGACGACGGTGTCGCCGATGCGAATGTCTTTCTCCCGAATTAAACCTTCGTTGTGGAGCGTTGCTCTTTTGACCGTCGTGCCGGCCACCGTGACCGGCGTCAGCATTGCCGTCGGTGTAATAGCGCCGGTCCTGCCGACCGTCAACATTACGCCTTCGATCTTCGTGACAACCTCCTCAGCCGGGAACTTGTAGGCAATCGCCCATCTCGGGCTTTTCGCCGTAAAACCGAGCGACTCCTGATGCCGGAGCGAATCCACTTTAATGACGATACCGTCAATTTCATACGGCAAATCGGCCCGTTTCTCCGTCCATTTTTCAATGAAAGCCATCACTTCTCCGACGTCCTTACACCGCCGCCATTCCGGATTCGTCTTCAGCCCGATCCGCTTCAGGAAATCCAACCCGTCGCTGTGCGACTCGATCGTCTCCCCTTCAAGCATCCCGATGCCGTATAGAAAAATATCCAAGTTGCGCTCCGCCGCAAGCTTCGGATCGAGCTGCCGCAACGATCCAGCCGCCGAATTCCGCGGGTTCGCGAACAGCGCCTCCCCGCGTTCTCGCCGCGCTTCGTTCAGCCGCTCGAATGAGCGCTTCGGCATGAAAGCCTCCCCGCGTACTTCTAAATTCACCGATTCTTTCAATCGCAAAGGAATCGAACGAATCGTCCGCAGATTCACGGTGATGTCTTCCCCGACCGTGCCGTCGCCGCGCGTTGCTCCGCGAACGAATCGGCCGTTCTCGTAAAGCAGGGATACGGCCAATCCGTCGATCTTCAATTCACAAACGTACGATACATCGTCTCCGACGGCTTGCCGGACGCGGCGGTCGAAATCCCGCATATCGCTCTCACCAAATGCATTGCCGAGACTGAGCATCGGCACGACATGCTCTACCTTCGTGAAAGCATCAATCGGCTCACCGCCGACCCGCTGCGTCGGCGAATCCTCGGTCACAAGATCAGGATGCTCCTCTTCAAGCTCCCGCAGTTCTTTCATGAGGCGGTCGTATTCGGCATCCGGAACGCTCGGGTTATCAAGCACATGATATTCGTAATTATATTGTTCCAATACATCACGCAATTGTTCAATTCGCCTTTCGGCTTCTTTGCGCTCCATCTGTCCCACCTCTTAAAGTTTTTCGATCGGAGCGATCTCGGCCAGCAGCCGTTTCACACCCGTCGGTTTCGCGAAAGCGATATCGAGTTCGCAAGAATCGCCGTCCCGCTTAATGCTGACGACGGTGCCTACGCCCCACTTTTTATGACTGACTTTATCGCCAACCGACCAGTCGAGTTGTTCAGCCCCGCTGCGCTGCGGCCGAACGATCCGCGAGCTGCGCGGCGGCACGCCCGCCGGCCTTCCGCCTCCACCTTGAGATTCCCCTTCATTCTCAAGACAATCATTCGGAATCTCTTCGATAAAGCAAGAAACCGGGTTCATATTCGTACGGCCGTACAACGTGCGCATTTGCGCGTTCGTCAAGTACAATTCTTGTTCCGCCCGTGTCATGCCGACATAGGCAAGTCGGCGTTCCTCTTCGAGTTCCTCGTGATCATCGATCGAGCGGCTGTGCGGGAACACGTTTTGCTCCATGCCGATCAGAAAGACGACCGGAAACTCCAAGCCCTTCGCCGAGTGCAGCGTCATGAGCGACACCGCATCTTGAACCGTCGAATCGTCATTATCCAACTGATCGATATCGGCTTCCAAAGCAAGGTCGGTTAAAAAGGCAACGAGTCCTTGATCTTCGCTGTCCTTGTTTTCTTCTTCGAAGTGTTTCGTCACCGACAGAAATTCATCGATGTTCTCGAGCCTGCTTTGCGCTTCAAGCGACGTGTCCTGCTCGTACATTTTACGATAACCGGTACGATCTAGCAGCTCTTCGACGAGCTCCGTGACTGTCAAATAGTCTTGCATCTTCGAGAGGTTGCGGATTTCTTCCTCGAAGGCGAGCAGTTTCTTGACAAACCGGCTGGAAAGTCCGATTTCTTCGCATTCCGCAATCGCTTGAAACATCGAAATGCCGTTTTCCGCCGCATAAATCATCACTTTTTCAAGCGTCGATGCCCCGATGCCGCGTTTCGGAACGTTAATCACGCGCAACAAGCTGATATCGTCATCCGTGTTGGAGAGCAAGCGCAAATACGCAAGCAAGTCTTTGATTTCTTTCCGGTCATAGAACTTTGTGCCGCCGAAAATGTTATACGGGATGTTCGACTTCATCAACGCTTCCTCGATGGCACGAGACTGGGCATTCGTTCGATATAAAATCGCAAGGTCGCGGTATTTCCGTTTGCCGCCAACCGTTAAATCGCGGATCTTCGAAGCGACAAAACGGCTTTCATCCTGCTCATTCATTCCTCGGTAGTAATGAATCTTTTGACCCGGGTCGTTTTCGGTCCAAAGCCTCTTCGGCTTGCGGTTGAAGTTGTTTTGAATGACGTGATTCGCAGCGTTCAAGATCGTCTTAGTCGAGCGGTAATTTTGTTCAAGCAAGATCACCTGTGCATCGGCATAATCTTTTTCAAACGATAAAATATTACTAATGTCCGCACCGCGCCAGCGGTAGATCGATTGATCGGAGTCGCCGACGACACACAAATTTTGATAGCGTTCCGCTAACAGACTGACAAGCTTATACTGTGCCGCGTTCGTATCCTGGTATTCATCGACGTGAATGTATTGAAATTTTCTTTGATAAAATTCAAGCACTTCCGGCACTCGTTCAAAAAGCTCGATCGTCGACATGATGAGGTCATCAAAGTCGAGCGCATGGTTTTTCCGCAAGCGCTTCTCATATTCCGCGTATACTTCGGCAACGACCTGCGTGTAAATATCGCCGGGGTTGTCCGCCGTGAATTGCTTCGCGCGTTTCAACTCGTTTTTCGCCGAGCTGATCGTGCCTAGAATCGCACGCGGCTGAAACTTCTTCACATCATAATTCAAGTCTTTCATAATTTGTTTGATCACCGACACTTGGTCGGTTCCATCGAGAATCGTAAACGCCCGTTTAATGCCGATTCGTTCCGCATCCCGGCGCAAAATGCGCACGCACATCGAGTGGAACGTCGAAATCCAAATTTGGTCGGCGAGCGCCTCTCCCGTCAGTCCGGCGACACGGCTTTTCATCTCACGAGCCGCTTTATTCGTAAACGTAATCGCCAAAATGTTCCACGGTGCCACTTCTTTTTCCACGAGCAAATACGCGATACGATGCGTCAATACACGCGTCTTCCCGCTTCCGGCTCCGGCCATGATTAATAGCGGTCCTTTCGTATGCTTGACCGCCTCTTTTTGCACGTCATTTAAACCTGTCAACAAATCTTCGACAAATTGCAAGATCGTCACTTCCTCACAAACGTATTGCAGTTATCGCTGGCTTTTCACGGCCTTCACCGTTTGCAGCGCTTTTTTCAAATCGTCATAAATCGCGTTGCCAACCACAATCGTATCCGCATATTGGGCCATTTCTTCCGCCTTCCTGCGGTCACAAATGCCGCCTCCGTAAAAAAACTGCGCTTCCGACAAGCTTTCACCGACCAATCGGACAACGTCCGGATCGCCGTAAGCCCCGCTGTATTCCAAATAAAAAATGGGCAGGCGGAACAACCGGTCGGCAATGAGCGCATAGGAACGAATCGCTTCCGGCGACAAATTCGTTTCCGCATCCGTATGTTGCGCCGCTTTCGAATCAGCATTGACGATGCAGTACCCTTCCGTAACGATTTCTTCCCAGTCCATCAAATCCGCCCACTCTTGCACGGCACGATGATGATGGCCGATGACCCAATCTACCTTCCGGCTGTTTAACACGCTCGGAATAAAATAATAGTCGAAGCCCGGAGACAACGCCTCGGGGTTGGAAACTTCCAATGCACACGAAACGGAGAATCGGCGAATGCGCGACAGCAAATACAACGTATCATCGAGCGTGACGTCATCCGTTCCGCCGACAATCACCGCATCCGTCCCTGATTCACAGACTTTTGCCAAGTCTTCGTCCGCTATCGCTTTATTCGGGTCTAATTTAAATACATGTTTCCAACTGCGAATCTCGTCCATGGGCATCCTCCAACACGTTACTTTCTCTACTTGAATTATAACATAAGGTGACGGGTTCTCTGGACCGATTCACCAAACAAAAAATCGGCCGAAGCGACCGATTGCGTGTCGTTTTTTTCGGCACCCGTGCCGAAAATTTCCGCATTGCAGTTTCAACGGACATGAGCACCTTTCTTTGCCCACAAAAATCAGGGTGAACCTGTTCCGCTCTCAATCAACGTGAGGAGAAACCTGTACAGGTTTCTCCTCACTGGGGTGTTTTATCTATCACTTTGAATGCGTTCGAGCGCCATTTGGTAACCATCGTTTCCGTAATTGATACAGCGCTTGACGCGGGAAATCGTTGCCGTGCTCGCCCCGGTTTCCGATTCGATTTTATGATAAGTAAAGCCTTCCTGGAGCATTCGCGCCACTTGTAACCGCTGCGCCAGCGACTGAATTTCACCCATCGTGCACAAATCGTCGAAAAACCGGTAACATTCTTCTCTGTCTTTCAGGGACATGATCGCATCAAACAGTTGATCGAGCGATTGACCCCGCAATTTATCAATTTGCATCTTGATCTCCTCCAGAAATGGTGACGGAACCAGACAAGCCGGGGTCGGTCGGAACGATATTAATCCACGTGCGCCCGGGAACAAACCCGAGAATCTTGCCGTCTTTCACGGGATAAATGCGGCCATCGACATTCTTCCACTTGACCTTTTGCACGACACCTTGTTGAAAGAGCCAAGCTTCGCCCCCGTCTTTTAAATTGATTTCCCGGCGCGGATAGCTGTCAATGAACCGGTGGGGCGCAGATACGACCATCACGTTCGACAGCGTGACAGGCGTTTTCGTTTCCAAATCCTTTGATTGCTCCCCGTCGCTGTAGCGAATATATTTCCCGGTATCAGGTTGGTACACATAACGAACCGAGTAACGGTCGAGGTAATTGATTTTCACCGCTTTCGCTTTTTCCCCGGAAAGCGCGTTCACTTCCTCCTCCGTCAAAAAAGGCAAAGGCTTAATGTCGGCTTTCATGTTGTATCCTTTTTTCTCGGCACCTTTCAAAATGTTTTTGTATGAAATGTAGGCATTATGCGGCGCTTTTCGGAAGTCCGCCCGGTAAAACAATGTCCCGTCGTAATAAATGCCGTTCAAATTATCCTTGCCCGACGACTCGATCAACGCTCGCGCTTGCGGACTCCAGCCGAAATGAACGTAAAAAGCGTCATAACCGTTGCTCAGACGAATGTAATACGGCCGGGCGCTTCTCACCGGACCAATCACCTTTGGCTGGTGACTTTGGAAAATCGCCAAAAACCTCGTAATCGCACCTTCAGCAAGCGCTTCATACACAAGATCGGCCTGATAAACGCCCGATTGCGGCCGCGCCAAGCTGAAATTGTTGATCATGACGCCGACCGGACGGTTCGTCACTTCATGTTCGGCAGGCAGTCCGGTCAAAGGATAAATGTGCTCGGGCGGCTTCGGTTCCTCTTCCTTTTTCGGTTCCGGCGCCTTTTGTTCCGGATCGTTTTCCGCCGTTTGTTTTTGCTCCGGCTGCTGGTTCGCGCTTTTTGACACATCCGAAGACTTGCAGCCGATCAAACCAACTAGTAAAAGCAATATGATAAAACTAACCGTCCAACCCCTCTTCACTGGCTCACGTCCTTCTTCGATTATCCTTTAAATTTTATCCCATTATAGCATTTTTTCGAAGAACGGACAGGCACGCTATTAAAAAATGGCCGCGACGAAGAGCGACCGTTCATCTAAGATCGGTCGCCAAAGGAATGCCGGAATGAAATCGTGCATGAGATGCGCTAAACGATGCAATAGTGAGGTTCTTCGAGTGAAATCGTGCATGAAAATCGCTATTTTCTCAAATCCCGCGAACTTGGGCATGATTTTTATCGTAATGCGAACAATAGCGCTCCCTATGATCGGTAATTTTATAATGGTGCCGATTTTCCTAAAATAACGTTGGTGATGATCGATTCCGGTATTTCCGTCTCATCCTCCACCGTTACAACCCCCGAGATTCCTGACGACCATCCATAAGCGACACCACACCTCTATTTGAAGACTAAGAACGCATAATGGCCGGGAACAATACCGATCGTTTCTTTACATCGTACAAGCCTTTCTGCGTCACCCGGATGTAAGGCAAATGGGTCGATGACAAAAACAACAACGTGTAAATCGGATCGTCAAAACGGTATCCTCGGCTCGCCAACTCGCTTTTCAAAGTGGTTTCCTCCGCCATCAATGCTTCCAATCGCTTGACGGACATGCCGCCGAGCAGCGGCAACTCAATTTCTGTGACCACCCTGCCTTGTTCGGTCAATACGATGCCGCCGCCGAGCTCTTTTGCCCGCTTAAAGGCCAACATCATGTCTTGCTTGTTTTTCCCGAGAATAATTACGTCGCCGGTACTCGAATACGTGCTCGCAAATCCGGAAACCGATGCCGCGAATCCTTTCAATATCGTGTTTACTTGCCACTTGCCATCTTTGTCAACAAACATGAGAAAACATTCGTCTTCCTCAAACGAAGGACGTTCACTCGTCGGGTCGAATCGCAAATAATACGGTTTCGTAATGACCGAATTGATCATTTCGATGCCGACGGGCTGCGAGAACTGAAAGTCTTCTCTTGTCAGCTCCCAATTGAGACGCAAAGCGGATTGGTCTTTGTCCTCCCACGAAAGCGGAACGTCCGGGAAGCAATTCTCGCCGTCCCGGCGAATCCATTCACCTTTAGCAAGCACCGATTGCGGGGTCGGGGACTTTTTATCTTTTAAAAAATTCAAGTGGGCCACACGCCCCGGCGCAATCATGCCGAGCAGGTGATCCATGCCGTAATGCCGCGCTGCGTTGTAGGAAGCCATCGCGTACGCATCAACCTCGGGGATGCCTTTTTCAAGCGCAATTTCGATCAGGCGGTCCATCACCCCTTGCTCGTGAAACGCGGGGGTCGAGCCGTCTGTCGTCATGTATACCCTGTCAAAATGGTCGATCCCACGTGCTTTTAGTTCATCTAAAATGACCGGGAGATCCGGACGGATCGACGAATAGCGAAGCACCGTTGACAAGCCGAGATTCAAGCGTCTCTCCGCTTCCTCACCTGTCATCGCTTCATGGTCGGCCTTTACGCCGAGCAACGCCAGTTGTGTCAACGTCTTTTCCGAAGCTCCCGGCAAGTGGCCTTCAATCGGTTTGCCGTTGCGTACCGTCATTTGCATCCAATCGAGGATTTCATCATCCCCGGCGAGCACCTTCGGCCATGCCGTCAATTCACCGCCTTGAACAACGTCCGGATGATTCAACCAAGCGTGTACATTTTCCGTCGTGAAAATATCGTTTTCGTCGCTCAGTTCCGTCTGTGCGTCGTAACGGCCCCACCAATACATCGACAACGGAAGTTTCGCGAATTCAGCGATTAATGAAAACGCTTTCGTTTTTCCTAATCGCAAAAACAAGAGAAGGCTGTCGCAGATAAGCGTCGTCGTCCCTCTTACCGATGCATATTCAGCAAATGTATGGGGATTATATAGTTGAAAAGGGTGAACATGAGGTTCAATGTAGCCGGGAACCACCGCGAGCCCGGAACAGTCAACGATTTCGGCGCCTTTCGTTTTGGCGGGCCATTCCCGTCCGACATAGACGATGCGGTCGCCGGAAATCCAAATGTGGCCGTTCATCCACTTTTTTTGTGCGTGATTTAAATATGTCGCATTTTTGAGAACTTTAGAAGGAGAGGTTTCTCCGCGAACCACCGACAGCTGTTCGCGAAGCTGTTTTTTCGTCCACTGGAGATGTCGTTCCGGCATGAAAAGTTCCTCCGTTTCAACCGTTTATTTTTTCATCTTAACACAACTTTGCCAGTTCTCAAGCGATTTCTCGCAAGCAACGATCACAATATCGTGAACAACGAGAATGGAGATGAAATTCGACGAACCGCAACGTTCAACGACGACCGAAAGAGGTGAAACGATGAAACCGAATATTGGAGGCTTTAACGCACTGATGCGAATTACGTGCGGTTTGACCGTACTCGCCTGGGCGACCTCAAGATTGGCGCAGCGGCCGAAACGGCTGTCGATGATGTTCACCGCCTTGATGGGGGCAATGAAAGTGGCCGAGGGAATGGAGAGATATTGCGTGTTGACCGATCTCATTAAAAAATGGAAGAAACAACGCAGCGCACAATAAACCGCCGGCACGAAGCGCCTTGGGACCGTTCGACGACGAAAAAGGCTCCGCAAGGGGAGCCTTTTTCAGAAAAGGAGGGATGAACTTGTCATTTTGGGAATATTTCACGCATTCCGCATTCACCTATGCAACCATCATCGGAGCCATCGTCGTCATCCTCATCTTTTGGATGCGCAACCGGAAAGACGCTAGGAAATAGCCCGTCCCGCGATGTCTTTCCGGTAAAAAGCGTGGGCGCAGCTCAGGTGCTTCATTTCTTCGTACACTTTTTGCTGGGCGGCTTCGATCGTGGCCGCTCGGCTCGCTACGAGCAAAATGCGGCCGCCGTTCGTCTGCCATTGCCCGTTTTCTTGCTTCGTTCCCGCATGGAAGACGAGCGTTTCCGCTGCCATCTTATCGAGTCCCTCGATCGGAACGCCTTTGTCGTAAGCACCCGGATAACCGCCGGAGGCAAGCACAACGCCGACAACGGCCTCGTCGGACCAACGAAGTTCAACATCTTTTCCAGATAAAATTGCTACCATCACTCGGGCGAGATCATTTTC